>JAJYTK010000034.1 GCA_021793095.1 Pseudomonadota bacterium | reverse complement strand
GTCGCGATGTTTTTTCCAAGTCTCGATGAAAAATTGTCGGACTTGTTCACGTGAGGGATTAAACATACTTTAAAGGATCCAAAGAATCATGACACAAGTCAATGAATGGGACCAGCCCGAAACTATAATGTTGGGGGATGGGATCATTTAATTATGCCTGATTTATAGGGGTAATTGGTCTGAAAGTCTGCTAAAACAAGCGCATAATGGGCTAAAATAGGCCGAGTTTGTTATTTTCTCTTTCCGTTTCACGGGTTTTTGGCTACACTCTTATACAAGACTTCAGACATAAAAGCAGGCTTAACCAGCCGTGCTTTATTTTCGTATTCATTTTCGCAGCACTTTTGGAGCGTTCATGTCTTACCAGCATATTAAGGTCCCTGCCGAGGGCCAAAAGATTACGGTCAACGCCGATGATTCTCTCAATGTCCCCGATAATCCTATTATCCCCTTTATCGAGGGTGACGGCATTGGTGTCGATATTACACCTGTAATGCAAAAGGTCGTTGACGCTGCAGTAGAAAAAGCATACGGCGGCAAGCGCAAGATCAATTGGATGGAGGTCTACGCCGGGGAAAAATCCCTTAAAGTATACGGTCCCGATGTATGGCTTCCCGAGGAAACTCTCGAGGCAGTCCAGGACTATGTGGTGTCCATCAAAGGTCCTCTGACCACACCCGTGGGTGGTGGCATCCGTTCACTCAACGTTGCCCTGCGTCAGCAGCTAGACCTATATGTGTGCTTGCGCCCGGTACGCTACTTCAGCGGTACCCCTTCACCTGTTCGTGAGCCCGAGAAGATCGACATGGCCATCTTCCGCGAAAACTCCGAGGACATCTACGCAGGGGTTGAGTTCGAGGCCCAGAGCCCCGAGGCCATCAAACTGATCGACTTTTTGCGCAATGAGCTCAATGTCGACAAAATCCGCTTCCCCGAGACCTCTGGGATTGGTGTCAAGCCCGTCTCTAGCGAGGGGACCAAACGCCTCGTGCGCAAAGCCATCCAGTATGCCATCGACAATGACCGCTCTTCGGTCACTTTGGTACACAAGGGCAACATCATGAAGTTCACCGAGGGTGCTTTCCGCGACTGGGGCTACGAGCTGGCCAGAGAGGAATTTGGCGCTGAGCTCATTGACGGCGGCCCATGGTGCAAATTTAAAAACCCCAAGACTGGCCGCGAAATCGTGATCAAGGATTCCATCGCAGACGCTTTCTTGCAGCAGATCTTATTGCGTCCCGCCGAGTACGATGTGATTGCGACACTCAACCTCAACGGTGACTATATTTCTGACGCATTGGCCGCTCAGGTTGGTGGGATCGGTATTGCTCCTGGTGCCAACCTGTCTGACGCAGTGGGTATGTTTGAGGCCACGCACGGCACCGCACCCAAATACGCAGGCAAGGATTACGTCAACCCAGGCTCATTGATTTTGTCTGCCGAAATGATGCTGCGTCACATGGGTTGGGTCGAGGCCGCAGACCTTATCATCAGCAGCATGGAAAAAGCCATTTTGTCCAAGCGCGTGACCTATGACTTTGCACGCCTCATGGAGGGCGCACATCAGGTCTCCTGCTCGGGCTTTGGTGACGTCATGATTGAGAATATGTAATCATAGACGATCAAATAGCCGCTACGGCACGGCGTTGCCGATAGCAGCGAGCGAGTCACAGCCAGTCCGCCTCAGGCGGGCTGGCTGTTTTTTTGCCTATGCCTAGCGCAATGCTTGGCTGCGAATCCGCCAATCATTGAGCGCAACACAAGCTTTGGTACGCTGTGCTTGCTCTAATAAGGCCGGACTGGGGGTGTCTGTGGGGCGTAGTTGACCCTGCTGCCATTGTAAGAAATTAGGCTGCAAGGGGTTCGTGACGGCCCCAGCCTCGCTGATGCTCAGTCCGCGGCTATGCAGTGATTGCTGACCGAGGTATTCATTGTAGGTTAACGCCATGGGGGCAGTATCGCTTAGCGGCTCAAACAGATTGCGTCCGGCACTATTGGGGACGATAGCGGCCGATAGACTATGTGCCCAAAGGGTGGGGAAAATATCCTGGTGACTGGCCCATTGTTCTAGGGAAATTTCATCAGCCTTTGCCTGACGGTAAGCCTCAGGGATATAAAACCAGATGGGCACCCCATGGCGCAAATGTAATTGACTGCTGTCCGAATAATTAAATACCGCACGATTAGGATGATCCCCAGTGGCAGCAATAACGGTTTTCGCCAATAAACCAGAGGCCTCTAACCCATCTAAAAAACCGCCTAAGGCATCATTAGCATATTGATAGGTTTGTAACACTGCCTGAGTGGACTTCTTGTCACTGACGGCATCCTGCTGGATGGTTGCTATATCGAGGGGGGCGGGTTGATAAGTACTCGGCACTCGATGGGGGGGATGGTTGGTCACCGACAGGGTAAACAGGACTATTTTCTCATCATTGGCATGAGCTTCTTCAAGTAACTCTTGGGCATAGCGAAACATCCATTCATCATCCACCCCCCAAGTATGGGTTTCTGCCTCGGGGTATTTTTCTTTGATCGAGACAGCATCATGAATTTCGTCAAAGCCCTGACGTAACAGGGTGGGATCGAGCTGACGCCAAGCACGCGGCCCCGCGGTGAGAAATATTGTTTTATAGCCTTGTTTTTTATACGGCAAAATACGACTGGTATTGTATGCCTTGTAGCCATGGTTGCTTTGCATCAATGGAGAGAGTGGGGTATCTAAGAGCAAAGCTTCCAGACTCGAGTAGGTCCCATTTTGACTGGCTAAACCATGTGAAAAATGGGCACCCTTTTCATTTAACCAAGGGCGTAGGCGGCCCAATAAATCAGTGCGCTCGGGTTCATCATAGGCCAACAAATGGCTGCCCCAACTTTCCATCAAGGCAAAAACCACCTGAGGCGGCTGCTGCTCTACTGCGGGATGCTCGGGCAGGGCAGTAAATAAAATGCCATCCGTGGGCTGACCGGCGTTGGTGTCCAATCCGCATTCCAGAGCGGCCGTTTGCCAGCGTTCAAAGCCTGCCGCGCGCAACATAATCATGGGGTCCTCGCCAATGCTGTCTTGGCGGCGCTCTTTATGGGCCAAATACAGCGCATGAGCCCCACTGGGGACCAATTGATTTAAAAAGCTGTCCTTGGACACATTAATATGTTGCGTGCGTAGAGGAAAAGTCCCTAAGCTGCCCCGCCCCAGGCCCACCAATAAAATGACGCTCAGGCTGGCCGTGAGGTAAAAAGCCCAAGGGCGCATGGATTTTACGGGGCGCGCTTCTATTTTGCGTGCGATGAATATTTGTATCGCTGTCCATCCAAACAACAAAAACAATAACGAGGCCACCGGGAAATCTGACCACACGGTTGCTAATATGGCCTGCGTATCATCCTCACGTAGCCCAAAAAACAAACTGTTAATAGGGCCTTGATAAAAAGCGAAATAATAATGGTTAATGATGCTCAGTAAATTGACCAGCAGCAAAAACACCGCGCTATAAATCCAAAACACGCGCCTAAACATCTGCCAATAACGCGGGCTTGCACGGTAAAATAACAAGCTAATGAGCAGCCATGGCCCCATCAACACACTGAGGTGCTTGAGGTCAAAGCGCAACCCTAACCAGAGGACGGCCCCTGATTCTTGTACATCAATGAGGAGGGTAGAAGGGCGATAGGTAAAAAACAGCAGCCCGCGGGCAATCAAGAGTCCAAACGCAGTCAGGACAAACAGACTCCAAAAAGCTTTAAACCACTGCTGCCAGCGTTTGGGAGGTGGGGATGCGTTCATAAGTTGTATTGGTTTTTGGGGAAAGGAATAAAGGCCGCAAACTGTTTGGGGTACAATCGGAAAGCCAAAAAAATTGATATTAACTGAAACCCCAACGCACAACAACGCCTACCAATGGACATGTGCTCGGGGACATCTCTTTTTATAACAAGGGGGCATGATGACTAAAAAAATTGCATTGGTGACGGGGGCGGGCTCGGGCATCGGGCGTGCCACCGCACTTGCCTTGGCCGACGCTGGATATACGGTGGTATTGACTGGACGTACTCAGGCCTCATTAGTAGAAACACAAGAACTCAGCCCAGCCGGGATGTGCGTCGTCCATCGCTGCGATGTGAGCCAGCCCATACAGGTAAAAAACCTGTTTGATTTTATTAAAGAAGAATACGGCCGCCTAGACCTGCTATTTAATAACGCGGGGATTGGCCATGCCGAGGTAGATATCGATGCCTTGGCCATCGAAGACTGGCAGCAAATCGTCAATATCAACCTCAATGGCTCATTTTACTGCGCGCGCGAGGCCTTTAAGCTCATGAAAGAGCAGCAACCCCAGGGCGGTCGCATCATTAATAACGGCTCTATTTCAGCCTACGCACCGCGCCCTCATTCAGTGGGCTATACCACGACCAAACACGCTATCTCGGGACTCACCAAAAGCCTGTCTTTAGATGGACGGCCCTACGATATTGTCTGCTCGCAGATTGATGTTGGCAATGCCGCCACACAAATCACCAAAGACAGTGCCAGCGGCCGTCTACAACCTGATGGCCAAATCCGCCCAGAGCCAACCATGGATGTCGCCGAGGTAGCCCAAGCCGTCGTCTACATGGCCGAGCAACCATTGACCGTCAACGTACAGTTCATGACTATTATGGCGACCAAAATGCCTTATATTGGGCGTGGCTAATTAAAATCTGATTTCCTAATGCTCATTGCCCAGGGCGATCAGCGTCCTGGGCGCGCCATCTTTCCAAAGATAGCGCACCTCTCTTATCTGCTGATCGCTTCTAGCCTTTACACTTTTTCTTCCCTTTTATTCTTCCTTCTCTTTCTCAAGCTCTCTACTCTGTGCTGCTTCTGCTAAATAAGCGAGCTATTTCTTTATAACTTTTCCCATCACAGTAGAGCGCGCATCTCTAATCGGCGGTGCTCAAACTTTAAATTGGCGCAGAAGACAAAAAAGACTGTTTAAAAAATTATTTCAATCTTAGTGTTTAAACTCATATATATCCCATGTTTATTGGAGTAATCTTTTCATTTATAGTTTCTGCTTTGTCTTTGGGGAGGGTTTATGAGTGCCTATATAGTGCAGCCGAGGAACATGCTTATGGGAGGCGGCGCCATAAAAGAAACAGCTGAATTGCTTGAAAAGATTGACGTTAGACGCCCGTTTATCGTCACCGATCAATTTATGGTAGAGAGTGGGACAGTCCAAAAGCTGTTGGCCCCTTTAGATGCGGCCGGACTGGAGTACGAGATATTTTCGGACACAGTGCCCGATCCCACCGCTGAATCTATCAATGTGGGGGTAGAACGTTTAAAGGAATTTAAGCCTGACTGTGTGATTGCTTTGGGTGGTGGGAGCCCGCTCGATTCAGCCAAGGCGATTGCGTTTTTGGCAGTTCACGGTGGTCAGATGAGTGACTATAAAGTCCCCGTAGTTAGCGATATACCCGGGTTGCCAGTGATCGCTATCCCAACAACAGCAGGCACAGGTTCTGAGGTCACGCGATTTACTATTATTACCGACGAGAAGACCAACGAAAAAATGTTGTGTGCCGGTGCGGCTTTTTGCCCAACCGCCGCCATCGTGGATTACGAGCTGACATTGACAAAGCCTGCCCGGCTGACAGCTGATACAGGTCTGGATACGTTGACCCATGCTATCGAAGCCTATGTCAGTAAACGACATAATCCTTATTCTAGTGGCTTTGCACAGTTAGCCATGCAGGCGTTGGGCAAGTATTTACGCACGGTATATCGTGAGCCTGATAACCATGAGGCACGAGAGGCCATCATGCTTGCCGCGACTTTGGCAGGGGCTGCTTTTACTAATTCATCAGTATGCCTCGTGCACGGTATGAGCCGTCCGCTGGGGGCCTTTTTCCATGTGCCTCATGGGTTGTCAAATGCAATGCTGCTACCGGCAGTCACCGCGTTTTCAATTTCAGCAGCCCCCGAACGTTATGCCGACTGTGCACGTTTTATGGGCCTTGCTACCGCGCAAGATTCAGACCAGGTTGCCAATGATAAGTTACTGGCAGAGCTCGCGCAGCTCAATGTTGACCTACAGGTGCCTACGCCTAAAGAGTATGGCATAGAAAAAGAACAGTATTTTTCAGTGCTGTCGACCATGGCCGAACAGGCACTGGCTTCAGGTTCGCCAGGGAATAATCCACGAGTTCCAACTAAAGAGGAGATTGTCGAATTATACAAAGAGGTATGGACGTAAGCAGTTGTTTTTTATCGAAAAAATAGCACGTTTATTTTGGAGGGTGAATCAATGACAAACCTAAAAGTAAATATAAATGAGAGACAAGGCTTGAAAACCAAAAGAAAATTGGTTTCCAACGCCGTAGCGAGTGGGTTAGCAGTGACAGGCTTTGGGATAGCAGTCGCTATGTCAAGCAGTGCCTGGGCACAAGTAGAAAAACCCAGCGAGCCCATGCATATTGTGTATGAAACTAGTTGGCCGACTTCGGTGACTTTGTGGCGACCCGATAAGTATTTTGTCGACCTAGTCAACATATTAGGTGATGGGCATATAGATATTGAGTACAACGACGGGGGTACTTTTTCTTCATCAGTGCAAATGTTTGATGATGTACAGTCGGGTGCACTCGATATGGGTAGTGATTGGCCTAGTTACTGGGAAGGACGTAATACTGCGTTTTCACTAACCACTTCTGTTCCCGTCGTTTTTACGCCTTATGACTACATGACCTGGTATTGGCAAGGCGGTGGCTATGAGCTAATTAACGAACTATATGGAAAATATGGTCTAAAGTGGTTCCCACATTCTGTCACCTCACCCGAATCTGGGCAGCGCACCAACAAAGCCGTAAATACACTTGAGGATTACGAAGGTTTGCGTTTACGTCAGTGTGGCCGTAACCAATCTCGATTATTAGAGGAAATGGGGGCGTCTGCTGTCTTTACCCCAGCGGGTGAAATTTACGCAGCGTTAGACCGTGGTGTATTAGATGGTGCAGAGTTTTCTGTCCCTGAGGTTGACTGGAGTATGGGCTTAGCTGAGGTCACTGATTATGTGGTTAAGCCCGGTTGGCACCAACCAGGTCCTATCTCGGGCACGATGATTAACAAAGATGTATATGATCAGTTGGATGATTACACTAAATTTGTGCTCAAGCAGGCTGCACAAAACACCATGATGTGGTCTTATACATTCTTTGAGCAAACCTCTGGTGAGTACACGAATAAATTCCGCGAGGCGGGTGTTGAATATACACGCCTAGATGATGAGGTACTTGACCGCGTGGTTGAATTGGTTGAAGAGCAACTCATAGCGGACGCAAAGGAAAACCCGGATCACGCAAAGATTGCCTTTTCCATGTATGACTACCTTGTAAATATGCGGGATTGGCGTGAATTGCAAAAGCCATTTACTGCTGGTTATAGCTGGGATTCCTTAGAGGATACGCACAAGCAATTAGAAGAAATAGCAAAAGAGCACGGCGTATATGATGAGGTTATTGCTGTCATTGCTGATGTTAAAGAGCGCAATAAAAATCAAGCATTTTGGCAGCCAGGTACTCCTTACGAAAACAATCCTATAGCTAAATAAAAAGTCTGGCAAAGCACTCATTAATTAATGAGTGCTTTGTTTATACATTAGGTTTTGCTTTGTCGTAATTTGGCAGAGCTTTATTTTGGAGTGAGACTGTGCAGACTTTTGTTTCATTTATTCGTTTTCTGGACCGAATCAATCGATGGTTTGGTCAGTGGTTTGTTAGCTGGTTAATGCTTCTTATTATGGGGGTCGTATTATTTGAGGTCGTCACACGGCGTTTTATTGGTGTGCCACAGATTTGGACACAAGAGATTATTACCTATCTATTTTGTGCCCATTTTGTATTAGCACTTGGCTATACCTTGCACTATAAAGAGCATGTTAATGCGGATGTGTTAACTAGCTTATTACCTGAAAAGGTACAGGTGGCTCTAGAGACAATAGTGTACTTCCTTTTTATAGGGGCTTTTCTATATGTCATGACGCCGACTTCCATTGACTTTGCCGAGCGTGCATGGAGTTACGGTGAGCGTGCAAGTACTGCATTTAACTCTCCAATTTACCTGGTCAAAGCCCTAATACCAATCAGCTTAATACTGCTATCGATTCAAATGGTGGCTATTTTGCTGAAAAATGCGGTTTACCTTTTAACAAATAAAAAAATAGAGGGTTAGCATATGGAACCGATCATTTGGGTTATTTTGATTTTCTCTGGGGTATTGGTTGGTATTTTAGCTGGGGGGCCGATTGCCTTTGTGCTCGGTGGTCTGGCAGTTTTATTCGGCTATTTCGGGATGGGAGAGCGGGTATTCCCGATGTTCGTGAATAGAATGTGGCAAACCTCAGTCAACGAACTATTAGCCGCTATCCCAATGTTCATTTTTATGGCAGCCATACTGGATCGTTCGGGTATTGCGGATGGGTTGTTTAAAGCGCTGCAGTATGCTTTAGGGCGTTTTAATGGGGCGGTC
>JAJYTK010000033.1 GCA_021793095.1 Pseudomonadota bacterium | reverse complement strand
TACGCTAACAATAATGGGCCTAACAAACGCAAATCGCAGCGATGGACGCTGCGATTGCGAAAATATCAAAGCTGCCCAGTTGTGGCCCTATCATGGGCCACAAAAGGTAAGAACTCAGAAGTTCAGTGTTCGCTTATCGACAGCCAAGGCTGCCTCGCGTAACGACTCGGACAGCGTGGGGTGAGCGTGACAGATACGTGCAATATCCTCTGCTGCACCCTTGAATTCCATGATCGCGACCGCCTCAGCAATGAGCTCGGAAACCTGTGGCCCGACCATGTGTACACCCAAGACCTCGTCTGTTTTGGCATCCGCCAACACCTTGATAAAACCATCAAGCTGTCCAAGGGAGCGTGCACGACCGTTGGCCATAAAGGGGAAAGTACCGCTACGATACTCGCGCCCAGATTTTTTCAGCTCATCTTCGGTTTGACCGACCCAAGCAATCTCTGGGTTGGTGTAGATGACCCACGGGATGGTATTAAAGTTGATATGCGGCTGCTGCCCAGCAATGCGCTCGGCCACGGCAATCCCCTCGTCCTCGGCCTTATGCGCCAGCATTGGGCCTCGGACCACATCACCCACGGCCCAAACATTAGGCAAGTTGGTCTTGCAGTCATCATCCACCGCGATAAAGCCTCGCTCGTCGAGTTTTAAACCAACAGTGTCGGCGCCCAAGCCCTCGGTATTAGGCACGCGACCAATGGCGACGATGAGCTTATCAACCTCGAGGGTTTGCTCTTTGTCGTCCGCGTCGGTGTATTTTACGGTGACCCCAGATTTGGTCTTTTCAACAGACTCCACCTTGGCGCCCATGGTGATATCCAAGCCCTGCTTGGTTAATAGCTTGTACGCCTCTTTGGCAGCGTCACGATCCACGGCAGCCAAGAAATCGGGCATGCCCTCGAGAATGCTCACCTCAGCCCCCAAGCGGCGCCATACACTGCCCAGTTCGAGACCAATCACCCCAGCCCCGACCACCCCTAATTTCTTGGGTACCTTGGGCAGGCTCAACGCACCGTCATTAGACAGGATGGTTTCCTCATCAAACTCAACACCAGGCAAGGCGCGTGGATTTGAGCCGGTAGCAATGATGACGTGCTTGGCAATCAGCTCTGCACTATCATTACCAGAAACCGTCACGGCCCAACCGTTATCCACTTTTGATTTAAAAGCAGCCTTGCCATTGAAGTAGTTGACCTTATTTTTTCTAAAGAGGTACAGAATCCCTTGGTTGTTTTGATCAACCACCGTATCCTTGCGCCCCAAGAAAGTATCAATGTCGAGCTTGAGGCCTTTGACCTCGATGCCATGCTCACTGAATTGGTCTTTGGCCTGTTCGTAATGCTCGCTGGACTGTAGCAAGGCCTTGGAGGGAATGCACCCAATATTGGTGCATGTACCACCTGGTGCGGGCTTGCCTTTGTCATTGGTCCACTCATCGACACACGCCACAGAGAACCCTAACTGCGCCGCCCGTATGGCGGCCACATAACCACCTGGCCCGGCGCCAATAACGACTACATCAAATTGTTTTGCCATAATTTTTCCCTAGCATCTGATAAAAAACAGTATCCTACCTATCGCAATGTGTCATGCTAGGCGGAAACCACCTGCCCACCTAGCAAAACACGACCCTAGATTGACGCCATTAAACGTCTAAGAGCAGACGTTGCGGATCCTCTAGGGCATCTTTCATTGCGACCAAAGCAAGAACCGCCTCGCGACCGTCAATAATACGATGGTCATAGGACAGTGCCAGGTAGTTCATCGGACGAATCACCACCTCACCGTTTTCTACTACGGGGCGCTCTTTCGTGGCGTGGATCCCGAGAATAGCGGACTGAGGAGGGTTAATGATGGGGGTAGATAGCAAGGAGCCAAACACCCCACCGTTGGAAATAGAGAAGGTCCCGCCCGTGAGCTCTTCGAGTGTGAGCTTGCCCTCTTGGGCGCGTGCACCAAAATCAGCGATTTGTTGCTCGATTTCAGCAATAGACAGTTGATCTACATTGCGCAAGATAGGCACAACCAAACCACGTGGGCTGCTCACGGCAATGCCGATATCAAAGTAACCGTGGTAAACAATGTCATTGCCATCGACTGAAGCATTCACTATGGGGTACTTTTTGAGGGCATGGACAGCGGCCTTGACGAAAAAGGACATAAAGCCCAAACGGACGCCGTGCTCTTTTTCAAATTGATCGCGGTAGGCCTTACGCAAATCGATCACTGCCTGCATGTTGACCTCGTTGAAAGTGGTCAAGATGGCATTTTCCTGCTGTGACTCTAGCAGGCGCTCGGCAATACGTGCGCGCAAACGGCTCATGGGGACACGCTGCTCGGGGCGGCCATCCAGAGAGACCCCGGTGGGTGCGGCAGGGGTTGCAGCGGGCTTAGCGCTACCAGGCTGAGCAGCCATGGCATCGGCCTTGGTCACACGGCCGTCACGGCCAGAACCGGGAACATCGGCAACATCAACGCCTTTTTCGGTGAGGATTTTGTTTGCTGCAGGAGAAGCCGCCACCACCCCTTCTGTGGGTGCTGCGGTATCAGCCTCAGGGCTCGCCTCAGCGGCGGGTGCTGCTGCCTCGGCAGCGTCATCAGCCTCAGCCGTAGCAGTGGGCTGTGCCTCGGTATCAATACGTGCTAATACCTCGCCAGCAAGGACCGTGCTGCCGTCGCCTTTGATGATCTCGCTCAGCACGCCCGCAGCCGGTGCAGGCACCTCGAGGACGACCTTATCGGTCTCGACCTCGATGAGGATTTCATCAGCCTCTACAGCCTCGCCGGGCTGCTTTTTCCATTCCAAAAGGGTTGCTTCTGCCACTGACTCAGAGAGCTCGGGAACTAAAACTTCTTTGATCGCCATAATTATTCCGTTTCTTTAGATAGGTAGAGAATTAATACTGTCATCGGGTCGAATTACTTTACTAATGCAAACCCACGCAAACGAGGTGCGAATGCTTGCTCGAGTAAAGCTTTTTGCTGCTCGTTATGTTTGGCCAAATAGCCTACCGCGGGTGAGGCAGAAGGTTGGCGACCTGCATAACTAAGGCGCTGCCCCTCGTGCATGTGCTCAAAGATATGATGCTGCACATAGAACCAAGGGCCCTGGTTTTGAGGTTCGTCTTGTACCCAGACGAATTCCTTAACGTGCGCGTAGCGCTCCATTTCAGCTTTGAACTCTTTGTGTCCAAAGGGATAGAGCTGCTCGATACGAATGATGGCTACATCATCGCGCTCACGTTCTTCACGCTGCTTGACCAAATCATAGTACACCTTGCCCGAGCAAATCATCACGCGTGTGACCTTTTCGGGTTTGATGTCCTCATTAACCTCACCAATAACAGGGAGGAACTCACCCGACGCCAGTGCCTCGAGTGGAGAGTTGGCCGCCCGATTACGGAGCAAGGACTTGGGCGTCATGAGCACCAAGGGCTTGCGGAAAGGACGAATCATTTGGCGTCTAAGCACATGGAAAATCTGCGCTGCCGAGGTGGGCTGAATCACCTGCATGTTATTGTCGGCACACAACTGCAAGAAGCGCTCGATCCGAGCTGAAGAGTGCTCGGGGCCCTGCCCCTCGTAACCATGAGGAAGCATCAAAGTCAGTCCGCAATGGCGGCCCCACTTGGCCTCACCAGAGGAAATAAACTGGTCAATAACCACCTGCGCCCCATTGGCAAAGTCACCAAACTGGGCCTCCCAGATGGTCAGTACATTAGGCTCGGCAGTAGAGTAGCCATACTCGAAGGCCAACACAGCCTCTTCGGACAGGACTGAATCAATCACCGTGAATGAAGCCTGGTTCTCAGAGACATGCTGCAAGGGAATATACGTACCGTGATCCCAGCGTTCGCGGGTCTGATCGTGTAACACCGAATGGCGGTGGGCAAATGTCCCGCGACCAGAATCCTGACCGCTAATGCGCACTGCATAACCGTTGGACACCAGCGTACCAAAGGCCAAGTGCTCGGCCATCCCCCAATCAACATCGGCCTCGCCACGCGCCATCGCACGGCGGCTTTCTAATAACCTGTTGACCAAATTATGTACTTTGAACCCCTCGGGCACGGTGGTGAGGCGCTCGCCAATACGCTGTAGTTCAGGCAAGGGCACTGCAGTGTCTGCATGGTCCGTCCATTTGGCGCCCAAGAATGGCGTCCAGTCAGTGGCGTATTTGTTTTTGTAGTCCGTCAACACAGGCTCTACAGTGCGACGCCCATCCTCCATCAGACGACGGTAGGCTTTAACCATCTCGTCTGGCTCATCTTCGCTCAGCACCCCTTGGGCGACCAATTTATCAGCATAAAGCTTGCGTGTGCCGGGATGCTCAGCAATTTTCTTGTACATCAGTGGCTGGGTTAGAGAGGGGGTGTCTTGTTCGTTGTGGCCCAGCTTGCGATAACAAACAATATCGATAACGACATCATGGCTAAAACGTTGGCGGTAATCCAGCGCCAAACGCGTCACAAAAGCGACCGCCTCAGGATCATCACCGTTAACATGAAATACCGGTGCCTCGATCATCTTGACGACATCGGTGCAATACAAAGTAGAGCGTGAATCGCGCGGATCTGAGGTGGTAAACCCAATTTGGTTGTTAATGACAATATGTACCGTCCCCCCGGTGCCATAACCACGGGTCTGGGCAAAGTTGAGGGTTTCTTGAACCACCCCTTGGCCCGCAAAGGCAGCATCACCATGTACCAGTACGGGGAGCACCTGCTGCCCCTTGGCGTCCTCGCGGCGATCTTGGCGAGCACGGGTGCTGCCCTCTACCACAGGGTTTACGATTTCTAAATGCGAGGGGTTAAATGCTAAGGATAGGTGAATCGGCCCCCCTCGTGTAGATAAATCACTAGAGAAACCGTTGTGGTATTTAACATCACCATCCGTCAAATCGTCGGGGTGCTTGCCCTCGAACTCGGCAAACAAATCGGCGGGCATTTTGCCCATGATGTTTACCAACATATTTAAACGACCACGGTGGGCCATCCCCACAACGATCTCTTGGATACCGCTGCTGCCCGCATGGTTGACTAATTCGTCCATCGAGGCAATAAAGCTATCCCCGCCCTCAAGCGAAAATCGTTTTTGGCCCACGTATTTGGTATGCAAATAACGCTCGAGCCCTTCGGCCTCGGTCAGCTGCTGCAGGATATTGCGCTTTTCTTCGTTGGTAAATTCGAATTGCCCCTGTACCGGCTCGATACGCTCTTGGATCCAGCGCTTGGCCTCGGGGTTGGAAATGTGCATGTACTCATAACCAATCGTCTGGCAATACGTCGCGCGTAACGCCTGCAGCATATCGCGCAGTGTCATGGTATCGCGATCATCAAAATAGGTATTGGTTGATGAGTAGAGTTGATCGAGATCGGCCTCGGTCAACCCATAAAAAGCAGGATCGAGCTCGGGAAGCTGTTTTCTTTCCGAACGCTCTAGAGGGTCCAAAGTCGCCAAGCGTACGCCTAATGAGCGATAGGCCGCAATCAAGGATTGCACTGACACCTGCTTGGTCGCAATTGATAGGTCTTGGGCCCCTCCATGCCCAACAAAACCATTGGCTTTGGCTCGCTCGGCAAAGGAGCGAATAATGGGTCCGTGCGCTTGGTCACGGGTAGACTCCTTGCCATCTACGGCTGGCTGGTTTTGCAAACCATCGAAGTACTCGCGCCAAAAGTCGGGGACTAGAGAAGAGTCCTGTAGATAGAGCTCATACAGCTCTTC
Organism: Pseudomonadota bacterium; assembly: GCA_021793095.1. Taxonomy (GTDB): domain Bacteria; phylum Pseudomonadota; class Gammaproteobacteria; order Burkholderiales; family Burkholderiaceae_B; genus Paenalcaligenes. The sequence goes on along the minus strand of JAJYTK010000033.1, from coordinate 2,823 downwards.
GACATACGCGGCATTCGAGCCGTAGAGATAGGAAGAGGACTGAAGTTCTTTTAATGATGACATATTTACGCTTCACCTTTCAGGGTGTTTCACCCATGTTTAGATGCAGGAAAACCTTCCGCGACACGGCCTCACCGATTAGCGGATAGCGGAGCAGAAGGCCTTGGGCTCGCTATTTATGACGAGTCGTACCCACTAGTATAGCGTCCTGTGTATATCTATGCATCAAGGCTTTGATTCATCTTGACTTTCTCAATTGAATGTTGGCATTACCAAACAAGAGGCATCATGCTGCATCAACGCAATTAAAGTTAAAAAAAAGGATTTTTTGAGCGAGTCATTCAGCTATAGCTTGGAAGAGAGAAGTTTTTTGCGCTGCAGCATAAATCGACCCAAGCTAACTGCCAATGACTCAATCAACTACAAGAAACCTCGTATTTACTCTGTGGCGCCCACTTAAACGCTGCACATCCTATACTATCAAGGGACTAACACTAAAGTTGTAGATGGCTCTTGAGCACCCTGAGGTACTCATTTCATTTGCACCCAATTTTGATAAAAAAAAGAATATTTCCATATAAAATAAATATCTTTCTAATTTGCTCTTTTTTATTTATTTAGATTATTTGAATTTAGGGGATTTATTCGCAGAATTATTCTCAGAATTGACTCTTTATTCTTTTAATTTTTTGGGTTTTTAATTTCTAAGCATATAGAAAAATGATCGCTACTGTATTTCATAATTATATGATGCGATCACCCAATATAATAACGCATCATCAGCTATCAATTTGGATTATGGAGAATCAACAACCATGAGCTCAAAGCCCGATTTAGCCAAGCTGGCGCTCGATTACCACGCCCACCCCACCCCGGGTAAAATCTCTGTCGTACCGACCAAATCTCTGGCCAACAGCGACGACTTATCTCTCGCCTATTCACCTGGCGTTGCGTCTGCCTGCATGGCCATCCACGACGGCGGTGATGACGAAGCCGCCAAATACACCTCTCGATCTAATCTCGTTGCTGTGGTTTCTAACGGGACCGCAGTGCTGGGCCTTGGCAACATTGGCCCCTTGGCGGCAAAACCTGTGATGGAGGGCAAGGGGTGTCTCTTTAAGAAATTCGCCAATATTGATGTTTTCGATATTGAGCTAGATGAAAAAGACCCTGAAAAACTGGTTGAAATCATTGCCGCGATGGAACCCACGGTGGGCGGCATCAACCTCGAGGATATTCGCGCGCCTGAGTGCTTCTATATCGAAAAAGAACTGCGCCAACGGATGAATATCCCTGTTTTCCACGATGACCAGCATGGCACCGCCATCATTGCTGGGGCCGCCATCATTAATGCCCTCCAAATTACGGGCAAAAAGTTAGAGGAGGCTACGTTGGTGTGCTCAGGCGCGGGTGCCGCCGCGATCGCCTGCCTCAAGCTCATGGTAAATATGGGCATGCCCAAAGAAAATATCACCGTAGTGGATTCACGCGGGGTGATTTGGGCGGGCCGCGAACCCGATATGGAGCCAAACAAGGCCGAATTTGCCCGCGAAACTGAGCTGCGCACTCTAGAAGAGGCCGTCAACGGTGCGGATATTTTCTTGGGCTGCTCGGCACCGGGTATTTTAACCACCGAGATGCTGAATACGATGGCTGAAAAGCCCATTGTTTTGGCCTTGGCCAACCCCGAGCCTGAAATTCGCCCCGAGGTCGCAAAAGCGACTCGCCCTGATTGCATCATCGCCACCGGGCGCTCAGACTATCCTAACCAGGTAAATAACGTCCTATGTTTCCCCTTTATTTTCCGCGGCGCCCTAGATTGCGGGGCCACAGAAATTAATGAGGAAATGAAAATGGCTGCAGTCTACGCGATTGCAGAGCTGGCCCACGAAGAAGCTTATGATTCAATTGGTATTGAAAATGAGGATGAGCTCAGTTTCGGCCCCGAATACATCATCCCCAGACCTTTTGACCCGCGCCTGATTGTGCGCGTGGCCTCAGCCGTTGCCAAAGCGGCTGCTGAGACAGGAGTGGCCCGTCGCCCCATTGAGGATTTAGAGGCCTATCGCCAAAAACTGCTGGCACAAACCTATCGTTCTGGCACGTTAATGCGCCCTCTGTTTTTACAGGCCAAAGAGCTGTCCTCACTCAAACGAATTGCTTATGCAGATGGCGAAGATGAACGCGTGTTACGCGCTGCCCAAACAGCAGTAGATGAAAACATCGCCTACCCCATCCTGATTGGTCGTCCCAATGTGATTGATATGCGCATTCGCCGCTATGGGCTGCGCTTGCAACCGGGCATCAACGTAGAAATTGTTGATCCCGAAGATGACTATCGCTTTAATGAAACCTGGCAAGGCTATTTCAAATTAAAAAATCGCCAAGGGGTCACCCCGGATCTTGCTAAAGCCTTGGTACGCAAGCATAACACCATCATTGGTGCCATGCTGATGCGCCGTGGCGACATTGATGGATTGATTTGCGGCGTCACCACCCGTTTTTACACCCAGCTAGAACATATTGAAGACATCATCGGGCTGGACAAAGACGCTGAGGTATTTGCCGCCATGAATGCGCTGATCTTACCCACACAGAGCATTTTTGTTTGCGATACGCACGTCAATGAAAACCCGACGGCAGAGGAAGTCGCCAATATGACGTTACTGGCAGTAAAAGAGGTGCGTCGCTTTGGGATCACTCCGCGCGTTGCCCTACTCTCGCACTCTAACTTTGGCAGCCGCTCGACTGAATCATCACGCAAGATGGCCAAAGCACGCGAATTAGTCTTGGCGGTCGAACCCGATCTCGAAATAAGATCGG
>JAJYTK010000032.1 GCA_021793095.1 Pseudomonadota bacterium | reverse complement strand
TCTCTCATCGCGCAAGGCTAAAGCGATTTGGCGGCAGGTCTCTTCACGAGGTTGGTCATCACGGACAAATGACCACTGCAACATCGTAATAGGACCGGTTAGCATCCCTTTTACGGGGCGATCAGTGAGGCTTTGCGCGTATTTGGCCCACTCAACGGTCATAGGAGAGACACGCACTACATCACCATAAATGATGGGAGGCTTAACACCACGAGTGCCGTAGCTCTGCACCCAGCCATTTTGAGTAAATGCATAACCACCGAGCAATTCCCCAAAGTACTCAACCATATCATTACGCTCGGCTTCACCGTGCACCAACATATCAATGCCCAGTGCTTCCTGTTCTTGGATGACCTTGGCAATTTCTTTTTGAATGCCTTCTTGGTAGGCTGCATCGCTAAGCTCATGATCACGCCAGGCACGGCGCAGAGCACGGACCTCTTGGGTCTGTGGGAAAGAACCGATGGTGGTGGTGGGGAATAAAGGCAGTTTTAAATCCGCTTGCTGCACTTTTTGACGCTCTGCAAAAGGCACGCGTTGACGAACTACCTGATCTAAATTGGCAAAACGTTCTGCCACTTCAGGACGGTGAATACGGGACGATGTGCGACGATTTTCCAAGGCCTGAGTGCTGTCAGCAATACGTTCTTTTTGCGCATCGGTAGCGTTATTCTCTAGCAAGGCCTTAATCAGCGCCAATTCCTCAAGCTTTTGCTCAGCAAATGCTAACCAGCTCTTTAACTCAGGGTCTAACAAAGTTTCAACGCTGAGATCGACGGGGCTGAGTAACAGCGAGCAAGAGGGGGCCAACCACAGGCGATCGCCGAGTTGCTGATGAAGGTCTTGGTACTTATCCGCAATGGCTTGTACATCGCTACGCCAGACGTTACGGCCGTCAATCACACCTAAGGAAAGGATTTGATCCTCACCAAGGCGGGAGACAAAATCATCTAATTGCTCTGGAGCGCGCACCAGATCTAAGTGAATACCGGCAATAGGTAGTTTCAATAAACGCTCAGCATACTCGCCTACCCCTTCGAAGTAGGTGGTCAATAACAAAGGCACCTCTGCCTTGGCGAGCTGTGTCACACTTTGCTCTACTGCGGCCACCCAAGCCTCTGGCAACTTGAGACCCAAAGCAGGCTCTTCGAGTTGGATTTGACCCACCCCTTGATCTTTTAAACGCGCAATGATTTGCTCATAAGCGGCCAGCAAACCGGGAAGCAGTTGAAGCTTTTTCTCATCAGTAGGACCCTCTACAAAGGCGTCTCCTTTGCTCAGGTACAAGAAGGTGACCGGGCCCACTAATGCGACTTTAATCTTGTCGTGTAATTTTTTGGCCTCATCTACCTGCTCAAAGAGGTCCTCTTTAACCAGTTTAAATTGCTGATCTTCGTCGAGCTCGGGTACGATGTAGTGGTAGTTGGTATCAAACCATTTTGTCATTTCACTGGCAATGGCTTTTTCACCATCACCATCATAGCCACGAGCAAGTGCAAACAGCAGATTAAGCTGCCCCGTCTTGTCATTAGCTTGGGCTTTTTTGCTCTCAAAACGACTTGGAATAATATCCAGCATGGTGGTCAGCTCGAGCACATGGTCATACCATGCAAAGTCGCCCACAGTCAGCCACTCAATGCCAGCATCGCGCTGTGTTTCCCAGTGATTTTTTCTGAGTGTTGCGCCGATTGTAAATAACTCATCAGCGGTAATTTCATCACGCCAATATTTTTCTACAGCAAATTTAAGCTCGCGATGCTTACCAATGCGAGGAAAGCCTAAGTTATGAATAATGCTCATTTAAATATATCGTCCAATTGTTCAAGGTGTTAGCAGTTTATGTGCAATGAAATAGCATTGAACACATTATGCCAAACACAGGTTAAAATAAAAAATCAAATATCACATCAACAACATGAGATATTCTCATGCAATAACATGTACTACTGACAAAATAAAAAATGCTTGAAATTAAACACCTAGAAACCCTAACCGCCATTCGCGAAGCGGGCAGCTTGCAAGAGGCAGCAGAGCAGCTGTATGTCACCCAATCTGCCCTCTCTCACCAGCTGCGCGAGCTCGAGGCCCGTTTGGGCGTTTCCTTGCTCAATCGCCGCACACGTCCTGCACGTCTCACCACTGCGGCGTTGCGTATTTTGGCACTCGCAGACGAGGTGTTGCCCCGCGTCCGTGCAACTGAAAAAGAGCTACAAAGTTTGGCCAAAGGGGAGTCTGGTCGTCTTTATTTAGCCATCGACTGTCACTCTTGCTTTCAGTGGCTCATGCCCGCACTGGACAGTTTTCGCAAAAAATGGCCAGACATTAGCTTAGACCTATCTGCCGCGTTTTCCTTTGCCCCTCTGCCCGCTTTGATTAGGGGTGATCTGGATTTGGTGATTACTTCGGACCCGCAGCAGCTCAATGGAATTGAATACACCCCCCTATTTCGATATGAGTTAGTCGCAGTTTTGGGTAGCCAACACCCCTTGTTAGCATCAGATTTTCTAAAGCCCGAGCATTTCAGTGCCTACACCCTCATCACCTACCCTGTCAGCCGTGAACGTCTGGATGTGTTTACTCAGTTTTTAGATCACGAGGGGGTGGAGCCAGCAGAAATTCGGCAAGCAGAGCTCACCCCCATGATTATTCAATTAGTGGCTAGCCACCGCGGATTAACTGCTCTGCCTAATTGGGCAGTGGATGAGTATCTGACAGCGGGTTGGGTGCAAACGCGCCCACTGGGTCCGGGTGGTGTGTGGCGTACCCTTTATGCGGCCAAGCGCAAAGAAGACATGGATGCTAAATACGTACTGGATTTTATTCAACAAGCACAAGCCACTTGCTTTGAGCATTTGCATGGTATTTTACCGGCCAATGAGGACTGAGCGCTTATGCCGATGTGCTTGTGATTCGCCCACCCATATTCCTCCAGACCAGGCTAACTTTACTCTCGTCAGCATCGATCACTACACTAAATCAGTGCAGATTCTTTGCTTCTTTGCTCGGTAAGGTTGAGGTTGCGCATGACAGCCAGCGTAGCCTCTGCTTGGTTGAGGGCATAAAAATGAAATCCTGGTGCACCCAGATCGATCAGCTCAGCGCACAGTTTGGTCGCGACATCAATGCCAAAATCCCTAATAGAGCGGCGGTCATCACCAAAATCCTGTAATCGCAATCGTATCCAGCGCGGAACATCCGCACCACACATCTTGGAGAAACGTAAGATCTGTTTGGCATTAGTGATGGGCATGATCCCCGGAATGACTGGTATTTGCGCTCCTTTACGTGCACTGCGTTCGAGAAAATCCTCATAGGCAGCCGCATTAAAAAAATACTGAGTAATCCCTGCATCAGCCCCTGCATTAGCCTTGTGGACATAATGCTCGAGATCTTCTGCAAAGGTTTCAGCCTCAGGATGCATTTCTGGATAAGCAGCCACATAAAGATGGAAATGATCACCATAATGCTCGCGAATAAATAACACTAAATCGCGCGCATAACGCATTGGCCCATCAAAAGCGCCCATCCCTGAGGGAATATCCCCGCGCAAGACCACTAGGCGCCTCACCCCCAGTGCCTTGTAATGATCCAGCAAATCAAGGAGTTCCTGCTGGTGAGTCCCAATACAGGAAAGATGCGGGACCACCTCAAAACCCAGCCGCTGCAATGACTCAACAGTTTGTACAGTGCCTTTCTGGGTGGATCCGCCCGCACCAAAGGTCACGCTGATAAATTCAATACCTGAGCCCATCAATGCCTTTGCTGCACGCAACAGCCGCTCTCTAGCGGGAATATCCCGAGGTGGAAAAAACTCTGCGCTCACACTCAACACACTCATAAACCCCTCATCGTGAAAAATAGCTCTTTAGATAGATGTTCTTTAATTTCCTTCATGTTAAACGAGTTAAGTCAAAATAAAAAATGGTTGTCTTCAATTACTATATGAATAAAATTCATTAAATGGGCGCTATAAGAAATAAAAACCCTTTCTACAAAAATGCACCCCCCTAAGCGGTTTACTACCAGTTGAAACAACCCGTTAGGCTCTGTTGGTTTCAGGCGTTTTTCAATGGAATTTGTTTGCAGTCCTAGTAAAAACCCTGCTATACTTTCTCGGATTGCAAGCTAAGGAGAAACCGCAATGGATACAGAACCTGGTGAAAGTTGCCGTACACATGGCGGCCCTGTTTGTTAGGAAACTCATCTGTATTACTTGCGCTTCCTGACAAACAGAGCTTTTGTTAGGAGGCTCTCTCTTCTGACCTTTCGTCCTTTGACGTGACGAAACGGCCCAAATGCCTCCCCGGCCTTTTCCTATTTTCTTTATCCGGTGCCTTATTTCTGGCAGTTCGCTGCGCAGAAAGGGTTTTTATCTGTTCGGAGCTTAGGCGTCCGAGGAGATCCTTTTGTTTTTCTTTTTTTGGAATCAGTAAGGAATGGCTTAGTAAATAAAAGGAAACTGATATGGAACTCGATCAAATCGTTCAAGAAGTTCAAGCCGCCGTCGCCAACAATGATTGGCAACAGGGTATCGAGCTTTTACGGCCTTTGCCCGCACCTGACTTGGCCTATGTGCTTTGTGAGTGTGACCCCGAAATGGCTTTGAATTTTTTGCGACGGTATACGCCCAAAGAGCAATCGAGTATTTTTGGTTACCTGCGTCCTGCCATGCAGTCCGAGCTTGCCGAGCTGATGAGCCGTTCCGAGCTCACCGAGCTATTCGCATTGATGGATCATGATGAACGAGCTGACCTATATAATCGCCTGTCCGAAGATGAGCGCCTAAGCATTTTGCCTGGGCTCGCCCATGCAGAACGCGAAGATATCCGCATGCTGGCCAGCTACGAGGAAGGCACCGCCGGCGCCATTATGACATCGGCCTATATTAGCTTGTCGCAAAACCTAACAGCTGCCGAGGCGCTGCAACGAATCCGGCAAGAGGCACCCGATGCCGAAACCATCTATCAGATATATATCATTGATGATCAGCGCCATCTGATTGGGACTATTTCTTTACGCGATCTTTTACTGGCTCCTTCTTCGACCAAGCTCAGCAGTGTCATGGTGACCGATGTCATTCACTGTCGGGTCAATGACCCACAGAGTGAGGCGGCGCATTTCATTGCACACTATGACTTAATTTCATTGCCGGTCATTGATGATACCGATCGCTTGGTTGGAATCATTACCCATGATGACGCCTTGGATGTTACCCAAGAAGAAAGCACCGATGACCAAATGCGCCTGGGGGCGGTAGATGGCTCTCCTGCGATGTCACTCAAAGATGCGAGCATTGGTACTTTATACCGAATGCGCGTGTTTTGGCTGGTGATTCTGGTTTTTGGTAATGTCTTTTCCGGGGCGGGTATCGCATACTTTGAAGGCCTGATTGAGAGCATGGTTGCCCTCGTGTTTTTCCTGCCCTTATTAGTCGATAGTGGTGGCAACGCAGGCTCGCAAAGTGCCACTCTGATGGTACGTGCACTGGCCACGGGTGAAGTACGCATGCGTGACTGGTTCCAAATGCTCAGTAAAGAAATCACCGTTGCGGTGTTATTGGGGGTCAGCATGGCCGCTGCCGTATCGTTAGTGGGACTCGTCAGAGGCGGGGCGGTATTGGCCTTTATTGTGGCAACCACCATGATATTAATAGTTATTGTGGGTAGCGTGATTGGCATGTCACTGCCCTTTGTGCTGACACGATTCAAAATGGATCCTGCCTCGGCCAGTGCGCCGCTCATCACCTCAATCTGTGATGCTGCGGGTGTATTAATTTATTTTAATGTCGCCAATCTCATGCTTGATTTCCCCGCTTAATCTAAAATTAAATATATTTTTGACCTATAAAAGCCAGGCTGATGCCTGGCTTTTTTTAACGTACTAAATCGGGACGGCTCAAGCCAAAATGTTCTCGCAATGTATCACCTGTATATTCACTGCGAAATAATCCTCGCTTTCTGAGCTCTGGCACCACCTGTTCGATGAAATCTTGCAAGCTATGAGGTAAGGATGGCGGCATGAGATTAAACCCATCGGCACCCTCATTTTTAAACCACTGCTCCATTTGATCGGCAATCTTATCGGGTGTGCCTATCATGGTGCAATGTCCTCCCCCTGCAGCCAGGCGCCCGAGCAGCTCTCTTAGCGTTGGCTTTTCTGTTTCAATGATTCTCAAAATAGTCATATAGCGACCTTTGGGGCCCGTAAACTCATCCAATGGGGTGAGCGCCGGCAATGGCTCGTCCAAGGGCCAATCACTGCAGTCTTGACCGATGTAGGTGCTCAATTGCTGCAATGCAGATTCTGTCGGCAGGTATTCGTCTAGCTCGCGCTGTTTGGCGCGTGCCTCCGCCTCGGTAGACGCCACATAAGTCACTAAGCCCGGCAAAATAACAGGTTTAAACCCAGGGCGGTGCTTTTGCACACGTGCATTAATATCCCTGTAATATGACTGCGCAGAAGCCAAATCATAGGCCACTGCGTAAATGGCCTCTGCAAATTGTGCCGCCAACTCACGTCCTGGTTCTGACGAACCTGCCTGAATTAAAACAGGTCGGCCCTGGGGACCTCGCGGTACGGTCAGCGGACCATCCACCAAGAAATGCTCACCTTCGTGATTGAGCGCTTGGATTTTTTCCACATCGGCATATAAGCCCTTTCGATCGGCAATTAACGCATTATCGGCCCATGAGTCCCATAAAGCATTGATCACCTCAATGAATTCTTGTGCGCGTGCATAGCGAACATCATGTGCTGGCATCTTGGGTAAATTGTAATTACGGGCCTCTACGTCATACATGGAGGTGACGATGTTGCAGCCCACCCGCCCCTTGGACAAATGATCAATAGATGCCAGCATTCGTGCTGCTAAAAATGGTGTATAAAAGGTACTGGATACTGTGGTGATGAAACCGATACGCTCGGTGTGTGCAGCTAAAGCGGATAATGTGCTGAGGGGCTCAATAAACCATCGGGGACTATTAGCCAAGTCAAAATTATATTGACCGTCAGCAAAAAACACAGCATCAAACTTGGCTTTTTCAGCCATGCGCGCCAAAGAAACATAATAATCCAGCGAACCCAACTCATCGATATGAGAATCTGGATGACGCCATGCCGCTTGATGGTGGCCGCAGGCTAAGATAAAGAGATTTAAATGCATTTGACGACTCATTGCTTGACCAAGCCTCCATCAACAATCAGATTTTGTCCCGTGACCGCACGCGCCCATGGAGAGGCAAAAAACAAAGCTGTATCAGCCAACTCGGCGGGGGTAGTCACCCGCTGCAGAGGGGTATTTTGTGCTATCAACTCAAATACCGCATCCGGCGTGGCGGCCGATGCATCAGTAGTGCGTAACAACCCCCCCGAAATCATATTGACCGTAATTCCCTTGGGGCCCAAGTCATGGGCAAAGGTGCGGGTCAATGCCAATAATGCAGATTTAGCTGCAATGTAATCGTGATAAGGAACAACCGGATTTTGAACAAGGTTAGTGCCAATATTGATGATCCGTCCAAAGCCAAGATCAGTCATCCCGGGTAAGACCGCCTGGATCGCGTTTACAGCACTTTGTACACCACCCATTTGCTGCTCTATCGCTGACCAGCTAATGTTTTCAGCCTTGGCTCTTGCATCCCCATCAAACTTAAATTCGGGCAAAGCGTTATTTACCAATGTGCTGATGGGTGCATTAAAATGAGATTGTGCTTGGGACACCATCGCCTGCACTGCCTGCGCATCACGCACATCGGCTTGTATGGCAATGGCTTTGTCACCAATTTCTTTGGCCAGACGTTCAGCAGCTGCTGCACTTTTATAGTAATTAATAATGACATGCGCACCTTGTGCTGCAAATGCCTGGCTAAGTGCACGCCCGAGCCCTCGTGCAGCTCCTGTAATCAGAACAACCTGCTCGGATAAATCAATTATTTCATGCTTAGACATAAAAAAAGCCTCATTAAATGAGGCGAAGGACTGCTGGCCCGACGCGCCGCGACAGTCTGAGACAGCAGATATCGCGGGTGAGGTGCGCTGGGCCTGACATCCCTCCGCCAGTATGAACTGGATCAGGTTCGACGGGTGTGGTCTCAGTCCTGCTAATACGCAGGACACCCCGTGTCTTGTGTGTTAAACACTTTAGCCGATGCAAAGAAATTAATCAAAGCTAATGCTGAGTTCTACTCTCCGATTAAGTGCGCGACCCTTAGCTGTCGCATTATCACTGATAGGTTGAGTATCCGCATGACCAATAGCTCTTAAACGGTTGCTTGATGTCCCGTTTGCCTCAAGATAGCGCACGACACTCCCCGCCCGTGCGCTCGAGAGTTCCCAATTAGAAGGAAACCGGTGGCTACGAATAGGCAGCGAATCGGTATGCCCTGAGACGGTGATTAAGACATCATTATGCTGAAAAACGGGCAGTAGTTTTTTTAATACCCTGAGCCCTTCTAAGCTTAAATCGGCTTGTCCCGAAGGAAACAATAACTCGCTATTGATCCTAAAGTGCACGGATTTGTCTTCTACAATGATTTCAATATCGTCTCCTAATGCAGCGAGATCAATTCCGCCCCATTCTAAAAGCCCATCAGCCGGAAAGGA
>JAJYTK010000031.1 GCA_021793095.1 Pseudomonadota bacterium | reverse complement strand
CTACCGTTATTATAGGCACAAAAAAACCGCTAGTAAGAGCGGTCTTTGGTAACTATAGTTTTGGTGGAGCCGGGGGGAATTGAACCCCCGTCCGCAAGCCCTCCACAGGCAGTTCTACATGTTTAGTCGACCTATTTTTAGTTTTAACTGCTGACCATGCCGGCCAACTGGCCAAGTCAACAGCGAGCTACTAAGTTTTAAGCGCAGCCTACGTAGCCTAGGCGTTGCCGAGTCTTTGTCATATGACGTTGCTATCAGGAGAACCTGACCTAGCCCAAAGACAAGCTAGTGCAACGGCTTTAAGACTGGTTTTTAAGCAGCTAAAGCGAAACGCTCATCGTTGGCGTTTATAGGTTTTCCAGTGGTTTTACGAGCGAACTGGTGCTCGACATGCCCTGCTCTGCTTTGTGACCCACGTCGAAGCCAGGTCGGCCCCGCCATGATCAAGCTAAAAGCTTTGTATGCGAGATCTAAATGGATACTTTAAAAGCCAGGCCAAAATAATTGGTACGACAATTTAGCCCATTAGACTGTGTCAATTTTAAATACTTTTGTATAAACCGTCAAGATCAGGCGACCTTTGTGGCGCGGGGAGAGAGCCCATTTATCCATTGCTTCACAATAGGAAAGAGCTCGTCTGGATGATTGGCAATGGCGTCGGCCCCCCAATTTTTAGTGTCGGGATCAAATTGGCAATATCCATAGGCAGCAACGACAGAAGCCATATTAGCAACCTGAGCGGCGACGATGTCGCGCTCATCGTCACCGATGTAAATGCATTGTTCGCAGGCGATGTCATATAGCTTGGCAGCCCGAAATAAAGCAGCTGGGTGGGGTTTGAGATAAGGGGTGGAATCACCACCGACCAGTACCGCACAGTCTTTTTCGATGCCCAAATGCCGCATGATAGGGCGGGTCAGGTACTCGGCTTTATTCGTCACAATGCCCCAAGGAATATCGTGCTGGGTGAGGCGTTGTAATAATGCACCCATGCCATCAAAAAGCACAGTATCCACATCGAGGTTTTGCTCATAGTGGCGTAAAAATTGGTCCCTGATCTCATCATATTGAGGATCATCGGTCTTTATTTTTAGTGTCGCCCAGATAAGTCCTCGGGCACCCATGGAGGCATAGGGGCGCAGATAGTCCACGCTGAGCGGCTCCATGCCGCGTTCGGTGCGTAAGGTGTTGGCACTGTTGGCCAAATCAGGGGCAGAATCGGCGACGGTACCGTCAAAATCAAATAAAACAAGTTTTTTCATGACTTAGCGAGTAGGGGTTGGGAGTTTGGATGTGGCCATCAGGTAATTCACTGAGCTGTCCTCAGTGATGGAGTAGATTTTGTTTAATGGGTTGTAGGTGAGGCCACTGATTTTTTGTACTTTGAGTTCGGCATCTCGCGCGGCCCGTGCTAATTCGCTGGGTTTGATAAATGATTCGTAGTGGTGGGTGCCACGGGGGAGTAGATTAAGGACATATTCAGCGCCAATGATCGCAAAAAGAAAACTTTTGGGATTACGGTTAAGAGTAGAAAAGAAAACCCACCCACCGGGTTTCACCATTTGAGCACAGGCATGGACCACTGAAGCAGGGTTGGGGACATGCTCTAGCATTTCCATGCAAGTGATCACATCAAATTTTTCTGGATGTTCAGAGGCAAATTCCTCGGCACTGCTATGGTGATATTCGACTGAAACCCCACTTTCTAGGCTATGCAAACGCGCGATCTTGAGTGAACGCATGGCCAAGTCAATGCCGGTCACCTGAGCTCCCTGTTGGGCCATACTTTCGGACAAAATCCCGCCCCCACAGCCAACGTCCAGTATTTTTTTATCCTGTAGGCTACCCACCTGCTCTAAAATCCAGTTAAGGCGTAGTGGGTTAATCTCATGCAGTGGTTTAAATTCGCTATCTGGATCCCACCAACGTGTGGCGAGGGCGCTAAACTTTTCAATTTCGGCGGGATCGACGTTAATGCGGGTAGTGTTTGGGCTGCTGTTTGTTGTCATGGCACACTCTTTGTCTTGCAAATAGAAAAGGCCCCACGGTTGTGGAGCCTTTATTGTAGCGTTTTATGCGCAGGTTCGTGTGCGGTGCGATTATTCTTCGCGAATCCCTACGATTTCGATCTCTACGCGACGGTTTTGTGCGCGGCCTTCACGGGTCGCATTGGATGCGATTGGGTCAGCCTCGCCTTTACCTTCGGTATAGATCAAATTAGCAGGAACGCCTCGTTCTACGAGGTAATCTTTAACTGACTGGGCACGACGCTCAGAAAGTTTCAGGTTATAAGCCGCAGGACCTGTGGAGTCGGTATAACCGGTGGCAATGATTGCCTCGAGATCCATGGTGTTAACTTCGTCGGCTACCTGATCGAGTACCTGCTTGCCCTCGGGCTTGAGGTTTGCTTTGTCAAAGTCAAAGAAAGTGTCAGCGTTGAGTACGACCTTGGTCGCTACGGGCTCGACTACTGCAACTTCTTCTTCGACTGGAACGCCGTCACAACCAGGGATGCCGGTTGCAGGTGTCCAGAAAGGAGTGCGCCAGCACAGTTCGCCTGTGCCATTACGCCATACATCCCCGAAAGGGTTTTGCCAGTTGTTCACTTCGCCAGTCTGGGCGGACACAGCACCAGAGGCTGTGGCTGCCGCGATGGCGAGTGCAAGTGCGATTTTGGAGGGTTTATTCATGTTTCTCCTCGTTGAGCTGATGCTGTTAAGTGACCGCAGCGAACCCCCGCCGCATATAAAAATAACGGAACCAGTATAGCAACGCTATTGAACGGGTCAAAGAATTGCGCTGGGTTTCTTGTGTGTTAGCTGAAATGTTAAGACATTTCGCCGAGATTGGCTAAGCTCAAAGCCAATAACTGGGCGATAACTTGGTAGAAAACCGCGGAAACAGCTTTAAATGTTGGGTTTAGGCAACAGGAGTGGGCTGCTGCCTGTTTTTTCCCTGGGATGAACAGAGCACATCTCTTTTTACGAGGATAATAAAAGGGTGGCGACGAGATCGGCACAGAAATACGTCTTTTAACTTAAAGTGATAGAATTTCCTTGTTATGGCCGATTTGGCCGTACAAGACCAGTTATAAGAGGGTCATGATCGCCAGTTGGGATGACTCGGCGGGCGATACCGATGACCAATGCGCTTATTTTTCTAACCTCTAAACGTCTAAAGATTATCTATGGATTCCTTTGCAAAGGAGACTCTTCCAATTTCCCTGGAAGAGGAGATGCGCCGCAGTTACCTTGATTATGCAATGAGCGTGATCGTTGGCCGTGCCTTGCCTGATGTGCGTGATGGCCTCAAGCCTGTCCATCGGCGAGTGCTCTACGCGATGCATGAGCTTAATAACGACTGGAACCGCCCCTACAAGAAATCTGCCCGTATCGTCGGGGATGTGATCGGTAAATACCACCCTCACGGGGATGTCGCCGTCTATGACACCATTGTGCGTTTGGCCCAGGATTTTTCCATGCGCAACATGTTGGTTGATGGGCAAGGTAACTTTGGTTCCATTGATGGGGATAGTGCTGCGGCGATGCGTTATACCGAGATTCGGTTGGCAAAAATTGCGCATGAGCTGCTGGCAGATATCGATCAAGAGACAGTGGATTTTGTCCCTAACTACGATGGGAGTGAGCTCGAGCCCAGCATTTTGCCGACGCGGTTGCCCAACCTGCTGGTGAATGGCAGTTCGGGGATTGCGGTGGGCATGGCCACCAATATCCCGCCGCATAATTTGGCTGAGGTGGTTGATGGCTGTTTGTATTGTCTAGAAAACCCAGACTGCACAGTAGATGATTTATTCGAGTATATCCCGGCGCCAGACTTTCCGACGGGGGGCACCATTTATGGAATCTCCGGTGTTCGCGAGGGTTATCGGACGGGGCGTGGTCGGGTGGTCATGCGTGCCAATGCTCATTTCGAAGAGATGGGCAATGGGCGAGAGGCCATTATTGTGGATGCCTTACCGTATCAGGTAAACAAAAAATCCCTCCAAGAGCGCATTGCTGAGCTGGTGCAGGAAAAGAAAATCGAGGGGATTGCCGATATTCGCGATGAGTCGGACAAGGACGGGATGCGTTTAGTGATCGAGCTACGGCGCGGCGAGGTCCCCGAGGTCATCCTTAACAATCTCTACAAAAATACCCAACTACAAGAGACCTTTGGGATGAACTTGGTCGCATTGGTCGACGGTCAACCCAAACTGCTTAACCTCAAGCAGCTCGTCGAATACTTTTTATTCCACCGCCGCGAGGTGGTCACCCGTCGTACGGTATTTCAACTGCGTCGGGCTCGAGATCGGGGGCATGTGCTCGAGGGCTTGGCAGTGGCATTGGCCAATATAGACGAGTTTATCCGCATTATTCGTGCTGCTCCCACGCCCCCAGAGGCGCGTCAAGAGTTAATGGCACGTAGCTGGGATGCCAGTTTGGTGCGCACCATGATCCAACGCGCAGACGAAGGACAGGTGCCGGGTGGGCATTTAGCTTATCGCCCCGAGGATCTCGAAGAGCACTATGGTATCCAAGAGGATGGTTCTTATCGTTTAAGTCCCACTCAGGCGCAGGAAATCCTTAATATGCGTCTGCAGCGTTTGACCGGCTTAGAGCAGGACAAGATTGTCAATGAGTATCGAGAGGTGATGGAGCTCATTGCTGACTTACTCGATATTTTGTCCCGTCCTGAGCGCGTGACCGAGATCATCGGGACTGAGCTCCAGGAAATCAAAGAGGAATACGCGCTGAAAAACAAAGATGAGCGCCGCTCCTTTGTAGAACATAATGCAACCGAACTGGATACCGAAGACTTAATCACGCCCATGGATATGGTGGTGACGCTCTCTCATGCAGGTTATATCAAGAGTCAGCCCTTGTCCGAGTACCGTGCGCAGCGACGGGGTGGGCGCGGCAAGGTTGCTACCACCATGCGTGATGATGATTGGGTAGATCAGCTCTTTATCGCCAACACGCATGACTACTTGTTGTGCTTTTCCGATCATGGGCGTGTTTATTGGCTCAAGGTCTGGGAGGTGCCCCAAGGCTCACGCAATTCCCGTGGGCGACCAATCGTCAATATGTTCCCGTTAGAGCCCGAGGAAAAGATTACGGCTGTTTTATCGATCAAAGAGTTTACTGACGATCAGTTTGTCTTTATGGCGACGACCCAGGGCACGGTCAAGAAAACAGCTTTGTCAGCTTTTGCAAACCCACGCAAGGCAGGCATCATTGCAGTGGGCCTGGCCGAGGATGATTACCTGATCGGGGTGCAGTTGACCTCGGGTAATGATGATGTGCTGTTATTTTCTGATGACGGCAAGGCGGCCCGCTTTACTGAGCAGGATGTCCGCCCAATGGGGCGCACTGCACGCGGTGTACGTGGGATGAGTCTAGAAAAGGGGCAGCAGGTCATTGGTATGGTCGTCGCCCAAGATGATTCCTATAGCGTGTTGACGGCCACTGAAAATGGCTATGGCAAGCGCACCTCTTTGGCAGAGTACCCTCGTTATAATCGAGGGACCAAAGGAGTCATCGCCATTCAATGCTCTGAACGTAATGGGCCGCTGGTCGGCGCTGTGTTGGTTGAAGAGACGGATGAGATCATGTTGATCACCAATACGGGGGTGCTGGTACGCACACGTGTCGAGGAAATCCGTGCGATGGGCCGTGCGACCCAGGGGGTCACTCTGATTAACGTTGATGAGGGCGGTCGATTGTCAGGGGTTTACCGAGTGCTCGAGCAAGATGTCGACGAGGCAGCCGATGAAATCTCACTCGAGGGGCAGGCCCAGAGCGGCGATCTACCCATGGCTGATGACGCCGCGGATCAGGCGGACGATTCAGACGATTCTGGCAATTCAGATGATTCTGGTAATTCAGATGATTCAGACAAATAATTAATCACACTATTCATATATCAATAAATATTATGCGACCTTGGAATTTTTCAGCAGGTCCCGCGGTTTTACCGTTTGATGTATTACAGCAAGTCTCTGCCGAGCTGACTGATTGGCACGGCAGTGGCATGTCTGTTATGGAAATGAGTCATCGAGGGCCGCAATTTAAGCAAATCATCACCGAAGCAGAACAAGACTTGCGCCAATTATTGGCAATACCTGATGATTTTGCCGTTCTTTTTACCCAAGGAGGAGCACAGGCACAAAATGCTTTGGTGCCGCTCAACCTCTTGGGCCTGAGCGCCGATAAGACCGCCGACTATGTGGTTTCCGGACGTTGGTCTCAAAAGTCTTTCGAAGAGGCGCAGCGTATCGGCGCAGTGCGCCTGGCTGCCAGCTCTAATCAGATTCGCGAGATGGATGCTACAGAGTATGCGCCGTATACTTGGTTTCCCGAGCCAGCTCAGTGGGACATCAACGAGAAAGCTGCTTATGTCCATGCCTGCAGCAATGAGACAGTCGGGGGCGTTGAGTTTGGGGATTGGCCCGAGCTTGATATCCCGTTGGTGATCGATGCCTCTTCTGATATTTTATCGCAGCCAATCGACTTTACCCGGGTAGCTGCCGTCTATGCGGGGGCACAAAAAAACATTGGCCCTGCGGGGTTGACCCTGATTATTGTGCGCAAGGATCTCTTAGGACACGCGTTGCCGCAGTGTCCGTCGGCACTGAATTATACCTTGCTAGAGCAGCAGGGCTCGATGGTTAATACGCCCCCCACCTTTGCAATCTATGTCGCTGGTTTGGTGTTTAAATGGTTACAGCAACAAGGCGGGGTTGCAGAGATTGAACGACGCAACAAAGAAAAGGCTCAATTACTCTACGAGACAATTGACCGTTCTGGCTTTTACGCTAACTCTGTTGCGCCCAGTGTGCGTTCACGTATGAACATACCCTTTCAATTACACGATTCGCAGCTGGATGAATTGTTCTTGAAAGAAGCCGCCGAGGCGGGTTTGTTACAGCTCAAAGGTCATAAATCCGTGGGCGGGATGCGTGCGTCCATTTATAATGCGATGCCTCTTGAGGGGGTACAGGCGCTCGTACAATTCATGCAACGCTTTGAAGAGAAATATGGGTAAAACTCTTTCTGAACGTCTTCAGCCTTGGCGCGAGAAAATCGACGCCATCGACAAACAAATACTTGAGCTACTTAACGAGCGTGCTCAGGCGGCATTAGAGATTGGCTCGCTCAAGCAAGGGGTGTCCGAGGATGAACCAATCTTGCGCCCCGAGCGTGAGGCGCAGGTAATCTCGCGCTTGATAGAGCTGAATCAAGGGCCAGTCCAGGATGGTTCGGTCTCCTCTATATGGAGCGAGGTGATTTCAGCTTGTCGTGGCCTAGAGTCTATACCGCGGGTGGCCTATATCGGCCCCAAGGGGACTTTTTCAGAGCAAGCCGCATTGGAGCATTTTGGGCATTATATTGATAAGCGTAGCTGCCCCTCGTTTGATGAGGTGTTTCGCTTGGTTGAGGCAGGTCAGGCTGATTATGGCATTGTGCCTGTGGAAAATTCGACCGAGGGGGCGGTCAATCGTACCCTAGATTTGTTGTTGCATACCTCGCTCAAGGTGATTGGTGAGCGCTCTATACACATCCAGCATAATCTACTCAACCAGAGCGGCGAGGCGGGCGATATACAGCGTATCATGGCGCATCCGCAGGCTTTGGCTCAGTGCCAGCAGTGGCTTAACCGCAATTTTCCCAATATTCCGCGCGCGGCGGCAGCCAGCAATGCCGAGGCGGCACTTTTAGCCGCTGAAGAACCCGGTATTGCTGCCATTGCTGGCATTCAGGCTGCTGAGGGCTGGGGCTTGCAGGTTGTCCATCAAGGCATTCAGGACGATCCCCAAAACAGGACCCGGTTTTTGGCTTTGGGGCCAGTGGCGAATGCCCCTTCTGGGAATGACAAGAGCAGTCTTATCTTGGCCGTGCCCAATCGCGCTGGCGCGGTCTACGAAATGCTGTCTCCATTAGCCAAGCATGGCGTTTCGATGACTCGTTTTGAGTCACGCCCAGCCCGTACGGGTGACTGGGAGTATTATTTTTATGTTGATGTGCTGGGGCATTACCAGGATGACGCTGTTCAAGCCGCCTGTGAAGAACTAAAAAAAGACGTGGCCTTCTTTAAGCTTTTGGGCTCTTATCCACGCCAGCTTTCTTGATTTCTAGCATGCAGCCTTCAACATCCTTTAATATTCCAACGCTTGCACTCATCGGGCCGGGTTTAATCGGCGGCTCATTGGCGGCTGCGCTTAAGTCTGCCGGGGTGGTGCAGCAGGTACTGGGCGTCGGCCGGGACGCTAATTCTTTGCGTCAAGCTCAGGATTTGGGGCTGATAGATAGGCCGGTCAGTGTGGCCGAGGCCGCTGCTCAAGCCGATGTGTTGGTGTTGGCTACCCCGGTCCGTGCCAGTGCCGCATTATTTAGTGAGATGTACCCGCATTTGCAACCCGATACGGTGATCACCGATGTAGGAAGCACCAAGGCAGATGTGGTGGGGCTTGCCAAAGAGCGACTACAAGAGCATTTTATGCGCTTTGTCCCGGGCCATCCCATTGCGGGCGCTGAAAAAACCGGGCCTGAGGCGGCGCGCGCAGATTTATACCAAGACCGCAATGTAGTACTCACGCCCACCGCGGATACTTGTCCACTTGCGCAGCAAACAGTGACC
>JAJYTK010000030.1 GCA_021793095.1 Pseudomonadota bacterium | reverse complement strand
TGATTTGGCGCGCCCGCTTGAGGGGTTGGTGCGCAGTGTCGGGATGCACGCCGGGGGAGTCTTGATAGCACCTGGTAAGCTCACAGACTATTGTCCTTTATATCGTCAACCTGATTTAGAGGCCAACGCAGTTTCCCAGTACGACAAAGATGATGTCGAGGATGTGGGGTTGGTCAAATTTGACTTTTTGGGGCTGCGTAATTTGACGATCTTGGATTGGGCGGTCAAGTTCGTGCGCGAATTTAATCCCGATAAAAAAGAATTTAGCCTCGAGCGGTTGTCGTTGGATGATCCCAAGGTGTATGAATTACTGTCGGCGGGAAATACCACAGCGGTCTTTCAACTCGAATCCCGCGGAATGAAAGAGCTGCTACGCAATTTACAGCCCGGTAATTTTGAAGAAATTATTGCCATGCTGGCGCTGTATCGTCCGGGGCCGCTAGAGTCTGGGATGGTGAGCGATTTCGTCAATAGAAAGCATGGGCGTGCCCAAGTCGATTATTTTGATGATGATTTACATAGCGTGCTCGAAAGCACCTATGGGGTGATTGTGTACCAAGAGCAGGTGATGCTCATTTCACAAATTATTGGTGGGTATTCCTTAGGGGGAGCGGACCTTTTAAGACGCGCGATGGGGCGTAAAAAGCCCGAGGAGATGGCCGAGCATCGGGTCTTATTTACCGAGGGTGCCAAGAAAAAAGGCTATGCCCCCAAGCTGGCAACCAAGCTTTTTGATTTGATGGAAAAGTTTGCGGGCTACGGCTTTAACAAGAGTCACTCGGCCGCTTATGCATTGATTGCCTACCATACGGCGTGGCTCAAAGCCTATCATCCAGCTGAGTTCATGGCGGCGACCATGCTCTCTGATATGGATGACACCGATAAGGTCCATGTGTTTTATCAGGATGCCAAGGCCAATGATGTAGAGATTTTGCCTCCTGATGTAAATGCATCGGTGTACCGCTTTGTCCCTGTGCGCGATGAGGCCGTGGCCCAGGGGTTACCCCCTCGGACCATCCGATATGGATTGGGCGCCATCAAAGGTAGCGGGAAAGCCGCAGTGGATGCCATTGTGCAGGCCCGAGAATCAGGGGGGCCCTTTACGGGATTATTTGACTTTTGTCGTCGGATTGACCGCCACGTTGTCAATAAGCGGTGTATCGAGGCCTTAATTCGGGCCGGTGCCTTTGATTCTATTGAGGAAAATCGAGCGGCCTTATTGGCGACTTTGCCCCGTGCGCTTGAGGCGGCAGAGCAGGCGGCTCGAACCGCTAATCAGGTATCACTATTTGATGATGATGCCAGTGATATTGTTGAGCAAAGCTTGGCCGAGGTGCCTGCTTGGGATATGGACACCTTGCTCAGGGCTGAAAAAACAGCCATTGGGTTTTATTTCAGTGCCCACTTATTTGATGTGTGGCGCGATGAGGTACGGCGTTTTGCACCAACCCCCCTAGCTGATTTACAGCCCAGCCGCGAGCCTCAGTGGTTTGCAGGGGTATTGCAATCGGGGCGTAGTCGTAATACGCGACGTGGGCGCATGTACTATGGGGTGCTCGAAGATGGTACGGCACAGGTAGAGGTGGCGGTTTTCAGTGAGGTCTACCAAGAGCATCAAGATCTGCTCAAAGAGGATGAGTTAGTGATCATCCGCGGTCGGGTCAGCTACGATGATTATAGTGGAGGCCTGCGCGTGTCTGCGGATGATATTTATGATTTGCAGCGCGCCCGCGAAGAGCATGCTGGTTGTTTGCGTTTGCAACTGCTGCCCGAGCACCAAGTAATAGACAAATTACATGCCATTCTCAATCCGTTTCGTGGTGAGCCCGAAAATAATCGTCCAGGGATTCCAGTGGAATTAGAGTTGGTAAATGGCGAATACAGTTGTGCGATGCGACTAGGCATCGATTGGAATGTGCGTTTGAGTGATGCTTTATTGCATCAATTAAATGATTGGCTTGGGGCCACACGCATAGAAATTGATTATCAAAAGCAATTCAACAGGGGTGTGCAGAGTGAGGCTTTCAGTCACCATCATCACTAAAAACGAAGCAGCACATATCGTTGACTGCATCCGTTCGGTGGCCTTTGCGGATGAGGTCATTGTGCTTGATTCGGGCAGCACAGATGATACTTGCGCACTGGCAGAGCAAGCAGGGGCCAAGGTGTTTCAAAGTACAGATTGGCCGGGCTTTGGCCCACAAAAGAATCGCGCTTTGGATTATGCCCAGGGCGATTGGGTGCTGTCATTGGATGCGGATGAACGCATCAGCCCAGAATTAGCCCAGCAGATCGTGCAGGTGGTGCGTAGGGATGACCATCCGACAGCCGATCAGGCGGCGGCGCCCACCCCAGAGGGGCCCCAAGGGGGCGCTCACTCTGCGGCTGCTGTCGGTGCCTATGAATTGTCGCGGTTGTCTTGCTATGGCGGGCGGTGGATGCGCCATAGTGGTTGGCATCCTGATTTTGTGCTGCGTTTGTTTCGCCGTACCCAAGGTCGATTTAGTGATGACTTAGTACATGAAAGCGTGCAGTATCAGGGGCCGGTAGGGCGTCTAGAGGGGGTCATCTATCATTACCCTTATGATAGTTTGTCCACCCATATTAAAAAGCAAGATCATTACTCAACCGCTGCGGCACAAAGCTTATACGCCCGTGGGCGCAAGATCTCTGTCTTGGGGATAGTGCTCAAGATGTTTTGGACCTTTGTGCGCGTGTATATTATTCGTCGCGGTTTTCTTGACGGTAAACAAGGGCTGATTTTGGCCATGATGGCCGCCACAGGCAATATGTATCGCTACAGTAAACTTTGGTTTTTGCAGCGAGACACCCACTGGCATCCCCCTATGCCCAGCCCCGAAACCAATAAACAAAAAGACCCAGATACTCTTTAATGATTGAGCGGCTGGAATTCAGTGTATGCCAATTAGGGCGCCACACAGAGAAGCCCTCTGTGTTGGGACGCGTGATTTGTGGTTGTACGGGGGCGGCAATGATTTGTGCGTGCAACCTAGAAAAGGTGGCCATGGAGCGGGGCATATGTAGGGCAGAGGTGACCAACAACGCGTCGCCAATCCCTAGTTCCTTGAGAAACTCATCGGTGTAAAGGGCATTTTCACGTGTGGTGTGGCTGGACTCCTCAAGTGCAATGGCATGCGCTGGGACACCAAGTTGTTGCAATCGTAACGCCATTCCCCGTGCCTCGCTGGTCCCCCCGTCATGAGCAGCCCCCGAGACGATAATCAACGGTGCACGGTGGGCGTGGTAGAGCTCGGCAGCGCGGTCAACGCGTGAGGTGGTGCGTTGCCTGTCCAGCGGCTCAAACCAATTGTGGCGATTGCCCCCGGTGTGCCCACCCAGCACGATAATCGCTTGGGCGTCGGGGTTTTGAGTCGCCTCTAGGTAGGGATAGCGTTGCTCGAGCAATCCACCAAAATAGATAGAGGTCGCGGGTACCGACCAGGCAAGCACCCAACTGGCGGCAATCAAAACCAGCAAAAAGGCTGTTTTACGACGTCGAAAAACAAATAACAAGCAGGCGGCGATGGTCAGTGCAATGGCCAGATTAATAGGCACTATGAGTTGGGGAAGTATTTGCGTCACACTCATAAGCGGGTCGTTGTTGATGTTGTTGTTGGTTGAACATCTGGGTCATGGGTGGTTTCAGGCGCCAGCAGGGCCAAGCACTGAGCGAGTACCTCGGGCAAGTCGGGCCATTGATCAGGCTGCCCCAAGCAGTGTGCATGCTCTGACCAAGGGCCGGTGCGGTCTGCAGAGGTCACGCCAAATAAAGTGATTTGCTTGGCCTGTGCTGCCGCGGCGACATGAGAGACCCCTGAATCATTGCACACCACCAAATCTACCTGCTGACATAATTGAGCAAATTGATCGATGGGTAGCGGCGGCAATGTGTACGCCGACGGGGCATTGGTGCGGGCCTGTTCTATTTCATTGGGGGGTGGGCACATCAGTACATTGATGCCGCGTGCTTTAAGGGCCAGCGTTAATGCCTCGAAATGGGGCCAGACCTTGATCTGCCCTCGATGTTTGCCCGTCGCTGTTGGTGCAATCAGCACTGACTTTCCTGATTGAAATTGGGCTGGCAACAACGACTGTTGGGATTGGGGAAGCCTGAGCTTGAGTTGTTGCCCTTGAAGGGGGGCAATGGGCGTCCCCCAGCGTTGCATCGCTAGGCGGGCCAGTGTGTACCAATATTGCACGGTATGTAAGCGCGCATCGGGTTTATCAAAAGGCCAACGGAGAAAAAAGCCACGGCCCTCATCACGAACACCTGCGGCGGGAATGCTGCCCCACCAAAAAATAAATGCGCTGGAAAAAGAATCAGGGATGATTAATCCTTTGGCCTTTTGTTGGGCATAATACTGGCGATGTTTTTTGATGGCCTTGGCATCATGGCGCGTGTGTCCTTTGAGAATCACCCAACGATCGATAGGGTAGTGGCGCAGTAGCTGTTGGGCCCAGGGCCGCGCGCAAATCACCAGCTCGTACTCAGGGGCATCTAATAAAGCCTCGATAATGGGTAAGCACATGCACACATCACCCAGCCAGTTGGGCAGGCGTAAATACAAAAGCGTGCGTGAGGGGCGAGAAGCAGTAGTCATTATTATGTGTTAAATATTGGCTGCAACGAAACTTGAACATCGCAGCGCAAGGCGAGTTAAAATGCGATATTAGATACCCGATTTAGATAAATAGTGAGTAAACGATTGAGTAACCATACCACGCATTATGTCCCCCAAGGCTTTCAAGAAGAGGCAGAGATCTGGCGCCGCATCTATCAGCGCTTGTTGCCTTATTGGCGAGTCATCCTATTGGCTGTTATTTTAGTCAGTGTTGTGTCTGCTGCAAAGCCACTAATGGCAGTCATTATGAAACCATTATTAGACGATGGTTTCACTGGGGCCAAGCCGGCTTATGTTTGGCAAATACCGTTGTTGGTGGTGGGGATTATGATTATCCGTGGCCTGGCTGGTTATGCCAGTAACTATTTGTTGGCTTGGGTTGCCAACAACATGCTTTTGGGGCTGCGTAAACAAATGTTCGAGCGCTTGCTTTCCCTGCCCGACGCGACCTTTAGGCAGGGTGACTCGGGGCGCCTGCTGAATCGATTTACCATTGATGCCACCAACATGACCAACGTTGCCACCGAGGTCATTACCGTGATTGTCCGCGAAACACTCACGGTGGTGGCATTACTCGCCGTGTTGCTATATATGTCGTGGCAGCTCACGCTCATTGTTTTTGTCATGCTGCCCATGTCATATATTGCGGCGCGGCTCATTTCACGACGGTTGCGCCGAATCAACCGCGATACGCTGAGCATGAATGCCGAGCTAACACGTGTTGTCAGTGAGAGCATTGCTGGCCAACGGGTGGTGAAATTGTTTAATGGCTATGCACACGAGAGTGAGCGTTTTGCCTACGTTAATGGTCGCTTGCGGCGTTTTGCCATGCGTGCTGCGAGCGCTAATGCGGCACTTTCTCCCATCACCCAATTTTTTGTCACTATTGCGGTCGCCATTGTGATTGCCGTGGCTCTCTACCAAGCGACTAGCAAGGGGTTGACCATCGGTGGTTTTGCTGCTTTTATGGCAGCCTTGGTGCAGTTATTAGACCCGATCCGTCGGTTGGCCAATATCACCGGGACTGTGCAGCGAATGCTCACGGCCGCAGAGAGTGTTTTTACTCTAATTGACTGGGACGAAGAGCGCGATACCGGGACAGAAACACTCACCGAGCCTGCTCAGGGGTATGTGCATTTTAAAGAGGTTTCTCACCAATACGATGGGCAAGAGCGGCCCGTCGTCAAAGGGGTGAGCTTTGAGATCCAACCCGGTCAAACGGTGGCTTTGGTCGGGCGTTCGGGCAGTGGGAAAACCACTCTGGCCAATATGCTGCCGCGGTTTATTGAGCCCAATCAAGGAGGGGTGATTACCGTTGACAATAAAGATGTAGGGACGCTTTCACTGCATTCTTTGAGGCGCAATTTGTCTTTTGTGAGCCAAGACGTGGTTCTTTTCGAGGGAACCATCAAAGATAATGTGGCTTATGGTGAGTTTTCCAATAAAACAGATGATGAAGTTTGGCAGGCATTAGAGGCTGCCAATCTGAGCGATTTTGTGCGCAGTCAGCCACAAGGTATGCATACCTATGTGGGTGAGCAGGCCAGCAAACTTTCTGGTGGGCAGCGCCAACGGCTGGCCATTGCCCGCGCGATTATTAAGGATGCCCCAATACTCATCCTCGACGAGGCGACCTCAGCTCTAGACAGTGAGTCCGAACGACAAATACAGCAATCCCTCGAAGAGCTGATGCGTGAGCGCAGCACTTTAGTGATTGCGCACCGTTTGGCCACGGTGAAAAATGCCGATCGAATTATCGTGCTTGATGAGGGCAGCATCGCTGAACAAGGCACGCATGATGAGCTCATCGCTCATCAAGGGATATATGCTGCACTGTATCAGATGCAGTATGCTGAAGAGCATGTGCACCCAGAGGCTGATAATGCTTAGATAAAGACAGCCCGCGCTACCGCCTCAAAAGGCCTGAGCATTTTATAAGACCATATCTAAAACTAAGGATTCACATGTATAAAAGCACAATAACAGCAGTTTTAGCGGCCGCCTTTGTGGCTGGCTGCGCGAGTTCCGCCCAAGAGGGATTTAGCCAAGAACGGGTGTATCAAGAACGTTATTTGGTGACGGATAGAAAATTGCCCGCACGCTTTCCCGATGTCCAGCAAAGTATGTTTAAGCACCGTGAGGCGTGTGATATCTTTTTTGAATTTACCCCTGATCCGCAGCAGGTGCATTATGCACGGCTGGTCTACCGCCTAAATCCAGAGGATGATCTACGCGAATCGGTATTTGCGGATATGACGGCTTATGCATCAGGCAATTTACAGATAGATGTGTATGCTTATTATTCGCATAACAAAGATTTGGCCTATGCCTTGCTCGAGGCCTTGAGCTCACCTGAGAAATGCCCGCGCTCAGAGGGCTAATCAGCGCAGGCCAATAGGCTTAAAACAAAATGAGATCATACTGCTCTTGGTTGTAGTGCGGATCCACCTCAAGAGAGATCGGCTTTCCGATGAAATCCCCGGTTTGGGCGAGGTACTGACTTTCTTCGTCTAAAAATAGATCCACCACCTCTTGGGCAGCAATGATACGAAACTCTTTGGGATCAAATTGGCGCGCTTCACGTAGAATTTCGCGTAAAATCTCATAGCAAATCGTACGTGCTGTGCGCACTGTGCCCCGCGAATTACAAGTGGGGCAGGCCTCACTCAATATTTGGGTGAGCGATTCACGTGTTCGTTTACGAGTCATTTCGACCAGACCAAGCTGACTAAAATCGCTGATGGTAATTTTGCTGTGATCGGCTTCAGTGGCGCGCTTTAGTTCATTGAGTACAGATTGTCGATGCTCTTCGTGATCCATATCGATGAAATCAACGAGGATGATGCCGCCTAAATTGCGCAGCCTGAGCTGGCGCGCAATGGCAACCGTGGCCTCAAGATTGGTTTTAAAAATGGTGTCACGAAAGTTGCGTCCCCCAACGTATCCTCCGGTATTGACGTCAATGGCAGTGAGCGCTTCGGTCTGATCAATAATTAAATAGCCACCAGAATTAAGTTCAACACGCCGAGACAAGGCACGCTGTATTTCTTCTTCTGCGTTGACGGTGTCAAAGAGTGCACGGCGCCCACTGTAGTGCACCAGGCGCTGATGTACAGAAGGCGTATATGTTTTGGACCATACGGCCATTTGTTGAAAAGTGGTGCGCGAATCAACGATGATTTTTTCTATCTCAGGGCCCACCATATCGCGTAATACACGCTCAGCGAGACTGAGATCAGTATAGAGGTTAGAGGGGCAAGGCTGTTTCTTTAGCCGGTCTGAAATACGCTGCCACAGTTTGCGCAAATAGGAACAATCGGCCTGTAACTCTTCATCGGTTGCGCTTTCAGCTTGAGTGCGAATAATAAACCCGCCAGGCAAGTTACTTGCGATGGTTTGCATGCGCTCTTTTAAATCATTGCGTACGGCTTCGTCTTCGATGCGCTGGGAAATGCCCAAATGCGGGTCAAAAGGCATATACACGAGCATGCGGCCTGCAATACTGATCTGGGTCGTGACCCGGGCGCCTTTGGTGCCGATGGGGTCTTTGACCACTTGCACGATGATCGACTGGCCCTCGAATAGGAGCTTTTCAATTGGGGTGATGGGATTACCGGATAACCGCTCTTGTCTATTTTGACGCAAATCTCCGACATGAATAAAGGCGGAGCGTTCAAGGCCTATATCTATAAAGGCACTTTGCATGCCAGGCAACACACGGGCCACACGACCAAAGTAAATATTGCCTACCAGCCCTTTTTGGCAGGTGCGCTCTAAGAGTAATTCTTGTATTTCCCCTTGCTCTACAATTGCAACCCGCGTTTCAAAGGGAGTGACGTTTATAAGTATGTCTTGAGCCATTGATGAGAGGATCTCCTGCGCCGGTGAAATCAGCTAGATGCTGTGGATTTAATAAAGCCTTCAATTTAAGTCTATGCCATGGGGTGAAAATATGCACCTATACAGACAGCCAGGGCCAAACACATAAGCTGCACAGTGTGTGCATGGCCTGAGTGGTGGCCTTATACAGCCGTGACAGTTATTGGGTAGGTGGGGGGTAGTGAGTGAGGTAGTGTCTCGAGGGCAGTTTAGGCAGCATTTTCCTAAAGCCAGATCG
>JAJYTK010000029.1 GCA_021793095.1 Pseudomonadota bacterium | reverse complement strand
GGCAGCTAGCCACATAAAAGAACCCAAGCATTGGCTGGCTTGTTTCTGATTCTTGATTGTAGGTGCGAGTTTATGCGCTTAATTGGAAATTAATATTTTTATTAAAATAAAAGCATTGAAAATAAAGGCGTTTAAGAAATAAATAATTGCCTAATAAATAATATTGAAATGAATGGTGTTTGAGGCGCGCACGCTCCTCTAGAGTGGGTTGGTAATACGAAAGGAAAGGCGATGCAGCATGCTCAAAAGTTAATTCGTTATTTATTTATCATGGTCGTGGGGCTGTTATTGTTGGGTGGCTGCGCCCAGACTTGGTCAGCTCGCGTGCAACAATTTGAGCAGTGGCCAGATAATGCGGCCGATGCCACTTATCATATAGAGCTTAGCGACGAGCAACAAAACAATTTAGAATTTCAGGCCGTCGCTGATGCCGTACGGGCAGCCATTGGCTCAGTGGGTTTGGTAGAATCAGATGCCGACAATGCCCGCTTTACGCTGCGGGTGGATTTTCATAACCCTTTGCAGCGGCGCTGGGTTGAGCGTTACCAGGGGCCTATGTTTTCCCCGTTTGGTGGTTTTTGGGGCGGTGGGGCCGGGCCTTTCTGGGGCGGTGGCATTTATTATGGGCCAGACTGGGTAGTGACACCGGTGGATGTGTATGAAAACCAGCTCACCGTGCGTTTGTTAGACAACGAGCAGGCAGGCAAAGAGGTTTATCGCGCAACCGCCCGATCGGAAAGCGAAGAGGAAGAACTGCTCATGCAGTTATCATTGCTGGCGCAGGCCGTATTTGAGGACTTTCCCGGCATTAATGGGCAAACGCGCATCATAGAAAAACGCCTCGATCAGTGAGCCGGCCGTCCTGATGGTAGAGCGCGTAGGTACTGCATAGAGCACCGCACACGTAAAAGCCCGTGCTTAAAGTAAAAGCACGGGCAGTGGGGATGTTCAATGGCCCAGAACAGCCGGGCATCACCTAGAGGGATTATTTTTTAGCGGATTTTTCGATTAGAAATTCGTCACGGCTACGCCCCTGGGCCTCGGCCTCGACAATCCATTTGGGGGGGCGACCGCGGCCACTCCAAGTCACCCCGGTTTCGGGGTTTTTATAGCGTGGTGGGAGTTTACTGGTCCCACCTGCCTTGGCGCGTTCGATTTGGCGATTGTACAGGCGCTCAATTTCTGCGGGGGTGATCTCATATTCGATCATGGAGCGCACAATGGTGTTCATGACTGGCCGTCTTTGGCGTGTTTTTATGGAGCGCATTTTACGTTGCAATTTCTGTATTTCCTTTTCGATTTTTTCTTTTTCAGCAGTAAAATGTTCTAAAGGCATTATAATTCCTGTGTGTGTTGCGATAGATTGTGAAATCAGTAAATTCCGAATCTACGATGAATCAGCAATAGGTAAATACAAACCCATTAGCAATTAAAGTTATTTTACATGGGTTAAATAAATAAATAAACATTTCTTTAAACCATTGCGGGATTTTTATTGTTTGATCTTAGGATATAAACATCGCACATATCCAGTCTTATCAATAGTCGGCCGAGAGCAAATTAGATAAATATAAGCCTTTGGGCATTGAATGGCCTTTAGGCATTGAATATTTTTTAAAAGGTCAGGTGGGTTAATGAATAAATCAGTGGATTCAACAGCGACCGATACATTTAAAGTTGCGGCATTGCAAATGGTGTCTGGTACTGATTTACAAGAGAATCTCAACGAGGCAGAACGGCTCATTGCCCAAGCAGCTGAATTGGGGGCCCAATTGATTGCATTGCCCGAGTTTTTTTGTCTGATGGGGCGGGCGGATCAGGACAAGGTAAAAATCGCCGAAGATTTTGGCCAAGGTCAGATCCAATCAAATCTCGCTGATTGGGCACGAAAATACAATGCTTATATTGTGGCTGGCAGCGTGCCACTTCGTAGCCCCGAGCCCCAGCGTGTGTTTAATTCCACCTTGGTGTATCAGCCCGATGGTCACTGTGTGGCGCGATATGACAAAATACACTTATTTAGTTTGAATCAAGGCAAAATACAGTTTGACGAGGCCGAGACTATCTATGCGGGCAACTTAAACTCGGTTGTGGTGCAAACCCCCTTTGGCCCTATAGGGCTGAGCATTTGCTACGATTTGCGTTTTCCAGAACTCTATCGGCAAATGGGGGCGGTAAATTTAATCTTGGTACCGTCGGCCTTTACATATAAAACCGGACAGGCTCATTGGGAACTGTTACTGCGGGCTCGAGCGATCGAGAACCAGGCTTATGTGTTGGCACCCGCTCAAGGGGGCGAGCATCAAAATGGTCGTCGTACTTGGGGGCACACGATGTGCGTAGATGCCTGGGGGCGCGTGTTGGATGTTTTGCCTACCGGGGCAGGTCTGGTATGTTGTGAATTAAGCATGGAACATTTAGCCCGGGTGCGTCAGCGACTGCCCGCGTTGAGCCATCGCGTTTTGTAATTATTTATGGGTGAGTCAATGATTGTCGAGAAAAGCAGTACAGATGCATATGCGCTGGCGCGCGGTATGCTGTTGGCCCCTTGGGGATTGGAGAGCCATCATCTCGAACGAGCGCTTGCTGAAATCCATCAGCATCGAGTGGATTATGCTGATTTGTATTTTCAATACACACGTTCCGAAAGTTGGAGCCTCGAAGAGGGCATCGTAAAAACAGGTCATTTCTCTCTGTCACAAGGGGTGGGTGTACGCGCTCTCTCTGGCGAGAAAACGGCCTTTTCTTATACCGATACACTGAGCCCCCAAGCTTTGATGGATGCGGCCCATGTGGTCCGTGCCATTGGGCGCCAAGGCGGCCAGGGTCAGGTGGGGCGCAATGGGTTACAACCACAGGTTGCCCCCTTATATACGCAGGCAGATCCCGTATCGTCTCTCGAGGCCGAGGCCAAGGTGGCTTTGCTCGAGCGTGTTGAGGCCTTGGCCCGTCAGGCTGACCCGCGCATTATTCAGGTCATGGCCAGCTTGGGTGCCACGCATGACATCGTACTGGTCACAGCATCTGATGGCCGCGAGGTCGCTGATGTACGCCCTTTAATTCGTTTATCCCTGACCGTCATTGCCGAGCAAAATGGTCGTCGAGAGGTGGGCTCAGCCGGTGGGGGCGGGCGTTATGACCTCCATTATTTTAGTGACGATATTCTGCGACAGTACGTCGATCAGGCAGTGCAGCAGGCATTGCTCAACTTAGAGTCTCGTCCAGCACCTGCCGGGGTCATGCCTGTCGTGTTAGGCCCTGGCTGGCCCGGTGTATTACTCCATGAGGCAGTCGGCCATGGTCTCGAGGGGGATTTCAATCGCAAAGGCTCCAGTGTGTTCTCAGGACGGTTGGGTGAGCAGGTCACCTCGAAGGGAGTGACAGTGATTGATGATGGCACCCTTGCTAACCGCCGCGGCTCATTGACAGTAGACGATGAGGGGAACCCTACAGAGCGCACGGTTTTGATCGAGGACGGCATTCTCAAAAATTATTTACAAGACAGTATGAATGCACGTCTGATGAATATGGCAGGTACGGGTAATGGTCGGCGTGAGTCATTTGCTCATGTGCCGATGCCGCGCATGACCAATACTTTTATGTTGGCCGGACCGCACGAGCCCGAAGAGATTATTGCCTCGGTTGACCGAGGTATTTATGCCGTGAATTTTGGGGGCGGGCAGGTGGATATTACCAGCGGCAGTTTCGTTTTTTCTGCCTCCGAGGCCTGGCTCATTGAGAATGGGCGTCTGGTTCACCCGGTAAAAGGGGCCACCCTGATAGGTAGCGGGATTGAGGCCATGAACCAAGTCAAGCTCATCGGTAATGACTTGCAGCTGGATACCGGGGTCGGGACTTGCGGCAAGGAAGGTCAAGTAGTGCCCGTGGGTGTGGGGTTGCCTACTTTACGTATTGATGGGCTGACAGTCGGCGGTACCGAGGCTTAAAAAACGCGCGCCAATCCAATTTCTTAACATTTATTTTCAAGGGTTGACTATCTGTCAACCTGCACCCTTAAATGTAAGCAGTTGCAACTTTTGCCTTGACGAGATAGTTCGTAAGGCCTATTATTTCAGCACTAACGATTTGTAGTGCGACGTTTTGATTGCGAAATAGTTATGGATACACAGAACCAATACGATTTGAGAATTTTACGAGCCATACGTCGTATTACGCGCTCAATTGCCCTGCACTCTAGGCAGTTGGCGGCTTATAGCAATATCACCGCGCCGCAGCTTGTTTGCTTGAGCAAGGTGATAGACAGCGGGCCGCTCACCGCGACGGCGATTAGTCGCCAGATGCATGTCAGCCCCAGTACGGTGGTTGGCATACTAGACCGCTTAGAGGACAAGGGTCTCATTCAGAGAGAGCGCGGTCGCAAAGATCGTCGTATTGTTTATATTACGGCGACCGAAACAGGGCGTGCTCTGGCAGCAGAAACGCCCTCGCCACTACAAAAAAAGTTGGCTCAAGCGCTCAAGCAGTTGCCTGAGTCCGAGCAGGCGGATATTACCGCCGCCTTGGAAAAGGTAGTTTGCTTGATTGATTCTGAAACCGATGTGGTCACGTCCAGCGCGGGCGATGCTGCATCGACACTTTTGGAGGTTCCGGACGGGGCAGTACCCCCTGAATCCGGATTGGTAGTGTGAAGATTTTACAAACAAATCAATCCAATACCATGTGTTCTACACAATCTGAAGCCGAGGCGGATACAGACGAACCGCTTGTGCTACGCGCCCCTTCTAAAAATGATGGGGCGGCCGTAGCAAAACTCATTCGTTCATGCCCACCTTTAGATATTAATTCCACCTATGCCTATTTGCTCTTGACCGAGCATTTCGCTCAAACCTGTGTAGTGGCTACCAAAGGCGCGCAGGTTGTAGGCTTCATTTCGGCATATCAGCCGCCTTCCCAGGAACATGTTTTATTCGTTTGGCAGGTCGCTGTGCACTCTTCAATGAGAGGGCAGCGTCTGGCTTTGCGCATGCTCGAGCATTTATTGCAACGCACACAATGCCAAGAGGTGCGC
The DNA here is from genome assembly GCA_021793095.1 of Pseudomonadota bacterium. Taxonomy (GTDB): domain Bacteria; phylum Pseudomonadota; class Gammaproteobacteria; order Burkholderiales; family Burkholderiaceae_B; genus Paenalcaligenes. Next base: position 3,749 of record JAJYTK010000029.1, on the reverse strand, counting down.
TATATCGAAACAACGGTGGCTCCTGATAATCAGGCCTCACGTCGGATGTTCCAGCGCTTGGCTGATCAATACCAGACAGAGTTGAAAGAATTGCCGTTCTTTGAGTCTCATCATTTTGATGAGGCGGCACAACCACAAACAGAGCCCTTATTACGCATCGGGCCTATCCCCTGATCCGATAAAGCAAATGGACTAACAAGATACGGATATTTGATCTGTAGGGGATTGTTTTACTTTTTGGAGCAAAAATCATGGCTAAGTTGAAAGTTTTTAATCGTTTAGAGTCGGAAGTGCGTGGCTATATTCGTTCATTTCCGGTCTTATTTGAACAAGCAAAAGGTTCCTTGTTGTATGACAGTGGTTCAGAGGCCTACATCGACTTTTTCAGCGGTGCAGGGACACTGAATTATGGACATAACAATAAGCTTCTAAAGGAAAAGCTCATTGATTACCTCAAAGAAGATGGGGTAGTACATGGACTGGATATGGCAACACAAGCCAAAAAGGACTTTTTAGAAACCTTTGAGAATGTCATCCTGAAGCCCCGTGGTATGGAATATACCTTCCAGTTTACTGGCCCAACAGGCACCAACGCGGTTGAGGCCGCATTGAAAATTGCCCGCCAGGTGACTGGGCGTGAAAATATCATCTCATTTACGCATGGCTTTCATGGTGTGAGCATGGGCTCGTTGAGCGTTACTGCCAACCAAAAATTCCGCTCTGCTGCAGGTGCCACATTGGGTAACACTACCTTTATGCCTTATGACGGGTATCTAGGTCCTGATGTAGATACCATTAGTTATTTGGAAAAGGTCCTGACCGATCCCAGCAGCGGTGTGGACAAGCCAGCGGCAGTGATTGTTGAAACCATTCAGGGCGAGGGGGGCGTGAATGTCGCCACTCATCGCTGGTTAGAAGACTTGCAGGCGGTCTGCCGCCGTCATGAAATCCTGTTTATCGTGGATGATATTCAGGTAGGTTGTGGTCGTACGGGAACATTTTTCAGTTTTGAAAAAATGGATATCCAACCCGACATTATTACCTTGTCCAAGTCGCTCTCGGCCTTTGGCTTGCCAATGTCGATGGTGCTGATGAAGCCCGAGCTTGATGTGTGGTCTCCTGGTGCGCACAGCGGTACTTTCCGTGGTAACAACCTAGCCTTTGTTACTGCCACCACCGCGTTGCAGCACTACTGGCAGGATGAGAAGTTTTCTGCTGAGATTGAGGAAAAGGCAGAAATCATCCGCGATTGCTTGGAGAACATTTGCCAGAGCTACCCCAATGCCGGGTTGAGCGTCCGTGGTCGTGGCCTGATTCAGGGTCTAGTCACCACAGAACATCATGAACTGGCAGGCAAAATTGCTCAGCAGTGTTTTGAGAATGGTTTGATTATTGAGACTTCAGGTGCTAACGATGAGGTTCTCAAACTCTTGCCCGCACTGACCATCGAAACTGAGCTATTGCAAAAAGGGATGGCCATTATTGAAAAGAGTGTGGCTGAAACACTGGCAGAAGAAGTCGCTAAAGCCTAAATCACAGATTGATGTTGGGGGCTGCCCGTTCTTTGGATTAGGGGGCCCCTGATTTCAACATATCACTACGAGATATCTTATTCATGGCTTCAGCCATGAGCAGTATTCAAGAACAAGAGAAATAGCAGGAGTAAAGATTATGATCGTTCGCAATGTCAAAGACATTATTGGCACAGAACATGAAGTCAAAAGTGAAAACTGGACGAGCCGTCGTGTCCTTTTGAAGCGCGATGGGATGGGATTTTCCTTTCATGAAACCATTATTAAGCCAGGGACAGAAACCCATATTCACTATAAAAACCACCTCGAAGCGGTTTGGTGTGTTGAGGGCGATGGCGAGATTGAAACAGTGGCCGATGGCAAGAAATACGCCATTGAGCCAGGCGTGGTCTACGCCCTAGATGAGCACGACGAACATTACCTACGCGGGGGGAAAGAGCCCATGCGCTTGATTTGTGTGTTCAACCCGCCTTTAACCGGTCAAGAGGTTCATGACGAATCTGGGGTTTATCCCTTAGAGACCGAATAAGTAAAGATAGGAGTTTATTATCATGGATACGGTGATTCATGACCGCTATGTTTCCAGAACAGAGCGCCAGGCCGGTATGGTCGTTCGTGAGGAGCCGGTCGTTTACAACGAAGGCACCTATGCGGATGCACTCAGTGCCGAACAGTTGAGCGCGTACCAGGACAAGGGGTTCCTCGTCCTGGAGGAGCTTTTTAGCCCCCAAGAGGTGAAAAAGCTACTGGCCGAGGTAAAAGCTTTGGGCGAGCGTGACGATCTACAAAATCGCCCTGAGTTGGTGACCGAGCCAGACTCCCAAGAGCTGCGCTCTTTGTTTTCAGTACACCAATTTAGCACCATGTTTGAGCGCTTGATGCAAGATCCCCGTCTGGTCAATGTGGCCCGACAGATTTTGGGTTCTGAGGTGTATGTTCATCAATCGCGTGTTAACTACAAGCCCGGTTTTGATGGCGATGAGTTTTATTGGCATTCAGATTTTGAAACCTGGCACGTAGAGGATGGCATGCCCGAGATGCGTGCCCTGAGCTGTAGTGTGCTGTTGACAGACAATGATGCTTGCAATGGCCCGCTCATGCTTATCCCGGGATCCCACCGCACCTTTTTGGTCTGTCCAGGTGAGACCCCGGAAAACCACCATGAGCGCTCTTTAAAGAAACAAGAGTTTGGGGTGCCCGATCCCTTAAGCTTAACGCTATTGGTTGAGGAATATGGAGGGATTGAGGCATTGGAGGCCAAAGCAGGGTCAGTGGTCTTGTTCGATAGCAACGCCATGCATGGTTCCGCGGGCAATATCAGCCCATGGCCACGGGTGAATGCTTACTTCGTTTATAACAGCGTTGAGAACAAGTTAGAAACGCCTAAGTACGGCTTGGAACCTAGGCCCGAGTATTTGGCGCATCGCAAAAACACACAAACTATACAGCCCAAGCCTTTCCAGGATAATTAACTCTTTAGTTCAGTAAGGCACTAAAAAGCGCAGCGGATAGTTTTCCGTCTGCGCTTTTTTTATGGCTGCCTCAGGGCATGCCTATAAGGCGTTCAAATAACGGCTTTAGTTACCGTTTTCACCTAAGAAGTGACTGAGAAATTGCTGAGTACGTTCTTCTTGTGGGTTATCAAACAATTGCTCGGGGTTTCCTTGCTCGACTATTTTGCCGCCATCAAAGAAACAAACGCGGTCAGACACCTCTTTGGCAAATTGCATTTCATGGGTAACCAATAAAATAGTGAGGTCATGTTGTGCGGCTAATCGTTCGATGACCGTGAGGACCTCGCCGACCAGTTCGGGATCAAGCGCCGAGGTGGGCTCATCAAAGAGCATGATTTTGGGTCGCATGGCCAGCGCCCGAGCGATGGCGACGCGTTGTTGTTGTCCACCGGAGAGCTGACTGGGGTATTTGTCCTTGTGTTCAATCATACCCACCAGCTCGAGATACTCGCAGGCTCTTTTTTGCGCCTTTTTCTTGCTTAGACCCAGTACATGGATAGGGGCCTCGGTGATATTGCGTTGGACTGTCATGTGAGGGAATAGGTTGAATTGTTGGAACACCATGCCCATTTTTTTACGCATGTGGCGTAGGTGTTTTTCTCCAGCATTCACTAATCCACCGTTTTTTTCCTCATGCCACAGGGGCTCACCTCCCACAAAAATATGTCCCCCTTGGATGTCTTCCAGAGTCATCAAAATACGC
>JAJYTK010000028.1 GCA_021793095.1 Pseudomonadota bacterium | reverse complement strand
CCCTGCCCGCACGAACTCTTCGGCAGCAATGGTCGCGGGCTGGTCCATCATCTCGAGACCCGCAGGGATAATCCCGGCAGCGATGATCCCGGCCACCGCATCCGCGGCCTTTTCTACGGCATCAAAGCTGGCCAACACGCATTGTGCAAAACGAGGGGTCGGCGTGAGCTTGAGCGTCACCTCGGTCACCACGGCCAACATCCCCTCGGAACCAATCAATAGGGCCATCATGTCATACCCAGGGGTATCTAGGGCGTGGCTACCCACCTCGAAAATTTCGCCATTAATGGTAACGCCGCGAATACGCAATACATTATGCACCGTGAGGCCATATTTTAAGCAATGCACCCCACCTGCATTTTCGGCAATATTGCCCCCAATGGTACAGGCAATCTGCGACGATGGGTCTGGCGCATAATACAGTCCGTAGGGCTCAGCCGCCTGGGACACCTGAATGTTGCGTACCCCGGGCTGCACAGTGGCTGTGCGCGCATACTGATCCACCTTGAGAATACGATTCAAGCGCGCCAGCGATAAAATCACCCCATGAGGGTGTGGCACGGCCCCACCGGATAAGCCTGTCCCTGCACCACGCGCCACAATAGGCACGCCCTGCTCGGCGCATATCTTGATCGCCGTGACCACCTGGGCCTCGGTCTCGGGCAACACCACCGCTAATGGCACATGGGCCATCAACATAAATCCATCAAATTCATAAGGGCGCAGTTGCTCCTCGGTGTGCAGCACCATCGACGCAGGCAGCGCGTCTTTGAGGGCGGTGACGACAGTCTCCTTGTTGATATGAGAAAAATCCTGATCTGCCTCGGCAAACAGCATGGCTGCAGATTCCTGCTCTAGAACCTGTGCTGTAGTGTGTGTTGAAGATTGAACCTGGCTCATGTCTGACCTTGGTATTAGAGTGATTATCGTACTTATATACTTTACTTTGTTTAATGTTAAATGTCTTGACGGTACAACCCCGGAGGGCCTATTTTTTATACTCTTTTAACCCGCGGATCTCGTCAGCAAAACCCAGCTATGTTATCTTTTACTATTTGGTGCTGTAAAGCGGCAAGCATTCCCGCATAGCACACTCTATTGTTTCAAGTATTCGCTACAACGGCAAAGGGCCAGCAATCAATCATGAGTGCGACCACAGATTCTAAACAACCACTGATCCGCTTTACCGATGTTTCATTGGGGTACGGCGACTTTACCGTACTCAAAAACATTAATCTTGAGGCCAAGCGCGGTCAAGTCATCGCCATGATGGGGGGTTCAGGATCAGGCAAGACCACTCTGCTGCGCGGTGCCACTGCACAAATCTTTGCCCAAGCTGGAAAAATAGAGGTTTTTGACAAAGACCTTGGCCAGTGCTCACCACGCGAAATTGAACAACTCAGAAAGCGCATGGGCGTGCTATTTCAACAGGGCGCTCTATTTACCGACCTCAACGTCTTTGACAATGTGGCTTTTCCCTTGCGCGAGCATCTCAAAATCAGTGATGCCGAGATTGCCCGCATCGTGTTGGAAAAGCTTGATGCAGTGGGCTTACGCGCAGCCGCCCATCTCAAAATCAGTGAAATCTCTGGTGGGATGGCACGTCGTGTAGCCCTGGCCCGTGCCATCGTGCTTGAGCCTGAATTAATTTTTTATGATGAGCCGTTTGCCGGCCTCGATCCTATTTCACTAGGCATCACCGCTCAACTCATCCGCGATCTGAGCGATGAATTAAATTGCGCCTCTATCATTATTACACACGACGTGCCCGAATCATTTAAAATTGCTGACTATGTTTACCTCGTTGGTCTGGGCAAAATGATTACCCACGGCACCCCCGAGGAACTCGAAAGCACCGAGGACGAATACGTACAACAATTTCTCAATGGCACGCCGGATGGACCCATTGCTTTCCATTACCCAACCACGCCTGCTTTCGAAGCCTGGTTAGAAAAAAACTCCAAGCACTCATGAACGCATTATTCTCCATCGTCGCCGCTTTTGGACACGCCATTCTCCGGAGCTTTTATGCTCTGGGGGCCTTTACGCGTCTGTTGTTTGCGCTCTTGAGGCGATCTGGCATTGTTTTCAAACGTCCTCGCTTGGTGTCCCAACAGGTCCATTTCATTGGCAATTACTCCTTATTAATTATTGGCGTTTCTGGGCTCTTTGTTGGTTTTGTGCTGGGTTTACAAGGCTATTACACCCTGACGCGCTATGGCTCCGAAGAGGCCCTCGGCCTATTAGTGGCCCTGTCCTTGACGCGCGAGCTGGGCCCCGTCGTCACCGCGCTGCTCTTTGCGGGCCGCGCGGGGACCTCACTCACGGCCGAAATTGGTCTCATGAAGGCTGGCGAGCAGCTCGCCGCCATGGAGGTGATGGCCGTCGATCCGGTGCGCCGCGTATTGGTCCCGCGCTTTTGGGGTGGGGTGATCGCCATGCCCATTTTGGCCGCCGTATTCTCAGCGGTGGGCGTACTCGGTGGTTGGATTGTGGGTGTCCTGCTCATTGGCATTGACCCAGGCGCTTTTTGGTCACAAATGCAAGACGGCGTTGATGTGATTAACGACGTACTCAACGGGGTTATCAAAAGTATTGTATTTGGGGTAGTGGTGACACTCATTGCCCTTTATACCGGTTGGACAGCACGCCCGACTCCTGAGGGGGTATCACGGGCCACGACCATGACAGTGGTCAGCGGATCCTTGGCCGTACTGGGCTTGGACTTCCTGATGACCGCCCTGATGTTTAGCTAACACAGGCCAAACCTCCACACATCCTATAGGCAAGCATTACACAAACGGAACCAGTTATGTCACACAGCAAAACAGATTTTTGGGTGGGTGTTTTTGTTTTTCTCGGCTTGGCCGCCTTGGCTTTTTTGGCCTTGCGTGCCGGCAACCTGAGCAGTTTCTCCTTTGCCCCTACCTACCGCGTTGAGGCCTCTTTTGACAATATTGGCGGCCTCAAAGTACGCGCCCCCGTCAAAAGCAGTGGGGTCGTGGTGGGTCGCGTTGTCGATATCGACTTTGACAACCAGACTTTCCACGCCAATGCCACTTTGGAAATTGAATCTCAGTATAAATTTCCTGAGGACAGTGCCGCCGCCATTTTGACCTCTGGGCTTTTAGGCGAGCAATACATCGGTATTTCCCCCGGGGGCGATGACAAAGACCTCACGGACGGGTCCACCATTTTATATACTCAAAGCGCGGTCGTCCTCGAGGAATTAATCAGCAAATTCCTCTACAATATGGCCGGCGACTAGCCCCTTAGGCTGGGCACATCTCGTTTCAAGGGTTTCCTCGAGCATATGCCATTGCACGGCCAACCTAAATACTACAGTGCAGTAGGAATACGATACATCTGAACTAAGGTCATTTATGTCTTTGCTTTTTTCAAAAAATAAGCCGCGCCTAAAAAGAACCATGCGCGTGAGTCTCGCAGCTGCTGCACTGGCCCTAACCGCCGGTTGCGCGACGGTAAAAAACCCTAACCCGGATGATCCGTTTGAGAGCTACAACCGCACCATGGACAAAATCAACTATAATGTTGATCATGCTGTGGTGCTGCCTGTCACCAACATGTACAAGGCGCTCACCCCCCAACCCGCCCAAACCTGTGTGAGCAATATCTTTAACAACTTGGGGGATCTCTGGTCTGCGGTCAACAGCTTTTTCCAAGGCCGACCCCATGATTTTTTCAACAGTCTCGGCCGTGTGTTATTTAACACCACTATGGGCCTAGGGGGCTGTATTGATGTGGCCTCTATGAATGGCGCCAAGCCCATCCCTAACGATTTGGGCACAACATTAGGGGTATGGGGTGTCCCATCGGGTCCTTACCTAGTACTACCGGGGGTGGGCCCCAGCACCGTACGCGACGGCGTGGCCCGCGTGGGTGGCTTTGCGACCGGATTTTCTCCCACCTATCCCATCATGGAAATTGATCGCGTCCGTGTACGCAACTCCATCTTGGGCCTCTATCTAGTTGATATGCGCGCGGGCCTGACCGATGCCGAAGAACTAGTAGATGACCTCGCGCTGGATCGTTACAGCTTTATCCGCGACGCCTACTTACAGCGCCGCAAAGCCTTAATACGCAGCAAAAAGGCGCCTGTTGGCAGCGATGCCCATGAAGATTTGCCCACTTACGAGGATATCTACGAGGAGGCCGCAGACGATCTGCCTACCTACGACGATCCGGATGACGAGCTTCCTCAATACGAAGATCCTGACGACGAGTTACCTGACTACGAGGATCCCGAGGACGATCACCCAGACAATGATGATCCCCAGACACAGTAAAGGACAAAACACATGCAAACCACGCAATTAGCACGCACACAACCCTTACCGATTCGTTGGCTTGGTTTTTTGAGTGCCCTGCTGATTTCCCTAGTGATGACGCAGGCATGGGCTGAGGTCAACCCCAAAGACTCGCCCCCTGATTTTGTACAGGCAGTGGCGGATCAAGCCCTCGATGCCGTAAAAAACAGTACCGCAGCACAAGAAGGCGACCGTGAGGCCATTGATGCACTGATAGATGAATATGTGCTACCCTATGTAAACTTTGAGAAAACCACGCGCTTGGCCACGGGCCCTAATTGGCGTCAGGCCGATCAAGAGCAGCGCGATGGGCTGGTAGAGGCTTTTAAAAACACCCTTATCCGCACCTACAGTGGCGCCTTATCCAAGGTAGACCAGCTTTCCGAGATCAAAGTCCAGCCCTTCCGCGGCGATCCAGAGGCTGATGATGTGGTTGTCCGCACTACTGTGGTTCAACGCAACAACCCCGATGTCACCGTAGATTATCGGATGGAAAACACCCCCGACGGCTGGAAGATCTACGATCTCAACATCGAGGGCATCTGGTTAATTCAAAACTATCGCAACCAGTTTGCACAACTCATCAAAGAGCGCGGTTTTGATGGCCTGATTGAGGCCCTAAACAACAAAAAGCGCCCCTAATATCAGTTAGGCTTTTTGTCGTAACCTAGGCGCTCCCTTCATTCAACACAGGGCATAGTAGGTGATGCCCTATTCATAAACGACCAAGTCTGGCTTTGGATCAAGGCCAGACTTTTTGTCCCTTATTTATGACGGCAATACATCTCGAGAACGTTAGCAAAACCTTTTATGCCCCCGCTAAAGGCGTCAAAGGATTGCTCGGCATGACGGACGCTACACAGGGTCTGCAGGCATTGCAATCCATTGATTTGTCTATAGAGCATGGGGAGTTTTTCGGTTTGCTGGGCCCCAACGGTGCCGGCAAAACCACCATTATTTCTATTTTGGCCGGCTTGACCCGCGCCAGTACCGGACGTGCCAGTGTCTGTGGCTACGATGTTATTAATGACTTTCGTCTTTCGCGACGCGCATTAGGCGTCGTCCCACAGGAAATTGTTTACGATCCATTTTTTACGGTGCGTGAGACCTTGCGCATCCAATCCGGCTACTTTGGCTTGCGCAACAATGATGACTGGATTGATGAAATCCTGCACAACCTGGGTTTGAGCGACAAAAGCGAGACCAACATGCGCGCCCTATCCGGCGGTATGAAACGACGCGTTCTCGTTGCTCAGGCGCTCGTGCATCGTCCCCCCGTCATCATTTTAGACGAGCCCACCGCTGGTGTAGACGTTGATTTACGTCGCAACCTCTGGGAATTTATCTCGCGACTGAATCGCGAGGGTCATACCATCCTGCTAACCACCCACTACCTCGAAGAAGCCGAGGCGTTATGCAACCGCATTGCCATGCTTAAGGCAGGTGAAATCGTCGCTCTTGACACCACCCAGGCATTGCTTGAAAACGTTGGCAGTACTGATTTAGAGGATGCTTTTGTGCGCATTATGCACAGTGAAAAGTCCGCGAGGTTAACCGCATGAGTCAAACCGAACCTGTTAAGCGCTGGGGCGTGCCCCAAGGCGAATCTGCCGGCCACGCGACAGCGGCTGCACCCATCAAACACCCTCAACTCACCGGTGGCAGTGGTTTTCTAACTCTGCTGCACAAGGAAATGATGCGCTTCATCAAGGTGGGCTTTCAAACCGTAGCCGCCCCCGTGGTGACCGCATTACTCTATCTGTTAATCTTTGCCCAGGTGCTCGAGGGCCGAGTCAGTGTGTATGACTCGGTGCCTTATACGAGCTTTTTAATCCCTGGCCTAATGATGATGAGCATGTTGCAAAACTCATTTGCCAACCCCTCGTCATCCCTCATCCAAAGCCGTATCACGGGTAATTTAGTCTTTATTTTATTACCCCCCTTGTCGCACCGCGAGATTTTTACTGCCTATGTGCTGGCCGCTGTTATTCGCGGATTGTGTGTGGGCCTGTTTATTGGCATTACGGCCTTGTTCTTTGTGCAATTACCCGTGACCTATCCTTTATGGGTGATTACCTTTGCGGCGTTATCCTGCGGCATTATGGCCACTTTGGGGGTGATTGCAGGCCTATGGTCAGAAAAGTTTGATCAACTTGCCGCATTTCAAAACTTTTTGATCATGCCAGCGACCTTTTTATCAGGGGTGTTTTACTCCATTCATAGCCTCCCCCCATTTTGGCAGGCCGTATCCCAGTGGAACCCCATTTTTTATACCATTGACGGCTTTCGTTATGGGTTCTTTGCAGCATCTGACGTTTCTCCATGGCATAGTCTAATGGTCGTCGGGACGGCTTTTGTCCTGCTGTCATTGATTGCATTACGCCTGCTCAAATCAGGCTACAAACTACGAAACTAACCTACGGAATTAACATGAGCGTAATGACTTCTGAACAAGTACGTGATTACATTGTGAGCGGTTTAGAGTGCGAGCATATTGAGGTTTTTGGTGATGATGGCGCCCACTTTGAGGCCATCATTGTCAGCTCCGAATTCGAGGGCTTAAACCGCATTCGCCGTCACCAACGCGTCTATAAAGCCTTAGGAAACCGCATGGACACTGGTGAAATACATGCGTTGTCCATGCGCACACTGACGCCCGAGGAATACAAGGCAGAACAAAATGGATAAGCTGCGCATCACCGGAGGGCAGCCGCTAACAGGTGACATCACAATTTCAGGCGCTAAAAATGCCGCCCTGCCCATTCTGTGTGCCAGCCTGCTCACCAGCGAGGCCGTTCAGCTACACAACGTGCCCACCCTGCGCGACATTGATACCACCTGTGCGTTGCTGGCCCAAATCGGTGTCAAAGTCCAACGCAATGGCCACGACATCGAGTTATGCGCAGACCAACCCAACAGTATCGAGGCCCCCTACGAGCTGGTCAAAACCATGCGGGCCTCAATCCTCGTCTTGGGTCCTTTGTTGGCTCGCTTTGGCGAGGCCAAAGTTAGTCTGCCAGGCGGTTGTGCCATCGGCCAGCGCCCGGTCGACCAACACATCAAAGGATTGCGGGCCATGGGCGCCGAGATCGAGCTTGAACACGGCTTTGTGGTCGCACGTGCCCAACGCCTCAAAGGGGCACGTATCCGCACTGATATGGTCACCGTCACTGGCACCGAAAACCTAATGATGGCAGCGGTGCTGGCTGAGGGTGAAACCATCCTCGAAAATGCCGCCCAAGAACCCGAGGTGGTTGATCTGGCCAACATGCTGATTGCCATGGGCGCACGCATTAAAGGACACGGCACCGAGGAAATTGTCATCCAAGGGGTAGACAAACTCCATGGGACGACCCATCACATCATGCCCGATCGCATCGAGACCGGCACCTTTTTGTGTGCGGTGGGTGCGACCCAGGGTGACATCACACTGCACCAGACCCAAGCAGACACACTCGAGGCCACCCTACACAAACTCCGACAGGCAGGTCTGGAAATTCAAAACAACGGGAACACCATTCGTGCACGTATGCGTCAGCGACCCAATGCGGTCAGCTTTAGTACCCGCGAATATCCTGGCCTACCCACAGACATGCAGGCCCAACTCATGGCACTCAATGCGCTCGCCAACGGCCGCGCCACCATCGCAGAAAACATCTTTGAAAATCGTTTTATGCATGTCCAAGAACTACGCCGCATGGGCGCCGACATCAAAACCGAGGGTCATACTGCACGCGTTCGAGGGGTAGAGACGCTCTATGGCGCCACCGTCATGGCCACTGATTTGCGGGCCTCGGCCTGCTTGGTTATCGCTGGCTTGGCCGCCCAAGGCGACACCACCATCGAGCGCATCTACCATTTGGATCGTGGTTATGAGAACATGGAATCCAAGCTTGCTGCCGCAGGCGCCCAAATACAACGCCTGAGTTAACATGACACACCCAAACCGTACCCCACAGCCTCTTACCTTGGCACTTTCCAAGGGCCGCATCTTTGATGAAACCTTGCCCCTGCTAAATGAGGCAGGCATCGAGGTACTCGGCAACCCGGAAACCTCTCGCAAACTCATCTTGCCCACCACCCAGGACAATTTGCAAATCATCATTGTCCGTGCCACAGATGTCCCAACCTACGTCCAGTATGGTGCAGCACATATCGGTATCGCCGGCAAAGACGTGCTGTACGAGCATATGGAGCATCATCCCGGTGGCTTGTATCAGCCGGTCGACTTAAATATTGCGCGCTGTCGTATGAGCGTGGCCGTACCCGAGGGTTTTGATTATCACAACGCCGTTCACAAGGGGGCACGCCTACGCATTGCGACGAAATACATTCGTGCGACCCGCGAGCACTTTGCGAGCAAAGGGGTCTATGTTGACCTCATCAAGCTGTACGGGTCAATGGAGCTGGCCCCACTGGTGGGCCTGGCCGATGCGATTGTGGATCTGGTATCTACAGGGGGCACCCTCAAAGCCAACAACTTGGTTGAGGTTGAAGAGATCGC
>JAJYTK010000027.1 GCA_021793095.1 Pseudomonadota bacterium | reverse complement strand
ATTTAAACCCTGCCTATAATACTTTTTTTCGGGGCGTAGCGCAGCCTGGTAGCGCATCTGGTTTGGGACCAGAGGGTCGCGAGTTCGAATCCCGCCGCCCCGACCAAATACTAAAGGCTTATGCAATGTTTTTTGCATAAGCCTTTTCTTTTGCTCATATTACGGAGCGACGGTCGCTGCCGTTTGCTGGCTATTTTCCAAGGCCTGAGCCACAAAGCCGTTGGCTTTCATCTCTGCAATAAAAGTCTGCAGAAAGGCCTGGGCGGTTTTGCGCCCTTTGGGTACCGCCATTGCCTGTTGAATGCTGGTAAAGCTATCAGGCAGCACACGGTAGCCTTCATGCGCGGCCGCATAGGCCTCTAAGGGTTGCCGCACCCCTGCCGCGCAATCAGCCTCACCCTCTACAAATAATCGAATCGCATCGGGTGAGGTGGCCCCGCGGACCAAAGTCGCATGCTCGAGGTGGCGGGACAAGAACAAATCATAGGCCGCCCCCTTGCCCACACCGATGCGCATCCCCTCGCGATCGAACTCTTGTACTGACTGCCAAGGGTCATCAGCTTTGACCATGTAGGTGCCCTCTATCAATACGTAAGGGTCCGTAAACTCAACGGCCTCTGCACGGCGCGGATCAACCGCCATAAATGCCAGATCCCAAACCCCATCGGACACCGCCTCAAACACCTTTCCAGCTGCATCAAAGCTCAAAAAACGGATTTCCAGCCCTAGACGCTTGGCTAATTCGCGGGCCAAATCGGCGGAAACCCCTTGGGGCTCGGGCGACTCGGGATGGCGCTGGGCCAGCACCGGATTGCCATAGTTAATGGCTACGCGCAACACACCAGTGGGTGCCAAATCATTGATCACATTTTGAGTATTACTCATGCACGGCTCCTAAATTTTCTGCGTTATCTATATTTTTAGCAGGTAATGAATGCATGGATGTTTATCCTATCTATGATACATTCATTTGCTGCCTTCTACCGTGTGATCAACCAAAGAGCGCGCAACGAACAGTCAGCGAAATTAACCAAAACGACCCGTAATATAGTCTTCGGTTTCCTTGCGACCTGGGTTTACAAATATTTGGTCTGTCTTGCCAAACTCAATGAGCTCACCCAAATACATATATGCAGTGTAATCCGAGCAGCGGGCCGCTTGTTGCATATTATGGGTCACAATCACCACGGTATAATCGCTCTTGAGCTCTGCGATGAGCTCTTCAATCTTGGCCGTTGAGATGGGGTCCAAGGCCGAGCAGGGTTCATCCAGCAAGAGCACCTCGGGTTTAATCGCAATTCCTCTGGCGATGCACAACCGCTGCTGCTGCCCTCCTGATAAACCATTACCGCTTTGGTGCAATTTATCTTTGACCTCATTCCACAACGCCGCCTTGGTCAATGCCCACTCTACCCTTTCGTCCATTTCACCCTTGCTCAGGCGCTCAAATAAGCGCACCCCAAAAGCAATATTGTCATAAATACTCATGGGAAATGGCGTCGGTTTTTGGAATACCATCCCCACCTTGGCGCGAATCAGTGAAATATCCAATTTAGAGGTCAACAGATCTTCACCGTCGAGCAAGATTTGCCCCTCGGCTCGTTGCCCCGGATAGAGCTCAAACATACGATTCAAAGTCCGCAACAAGGTCGACTTGCCGCAGCCCGATGGGCCAATAAATGCGGTGACCTTGTTCTCTTTGATAAACATATTAATATTTTTGAGCGCATGGAATTGACCGTAGTAAAAATTGAGATCCTTAACCTCAATTTTTGCATTCTCTGGACCCTCTAAAGGACTCGAACCGTGCTGTTCTTGAATTGAATAACTCATCTTCTTTACCTTAAAAACTGGTGGGTGCGGGTGCTGAACCTATTTTTATTTCTTTCGAAACCAAACGCGCGCAAGGATATTGAGCAATAAAACAAACAAGGTAATCAATGCCGCTCCGGCCCATGCCAGATGGTTCCAGTCCTTAAAGGGGCTGGCGGCAAACTGAAAAATCACCACTGGCAAGTTGGCCATGGGCTCATTCATGTTGAGGGTTAAAAACTGATTATTCAACGCAGTAAATAATAATGGGGCGGTCTCACCTGCTATGCGCGCAATGGCCAGCAAAGCACCTGTGATAATGCCTGAGCGCGCGGCCCGATAGCAGATCATGGTGATAATTCGCCATTGCGGGCAGCCCAGTGCAGCAGCAGCCTCACGCAGGCTATTGGGCACCAACAGCAACATATTATCCGTGGAGCGCACCACAACAGGGATGACGATAATGCCTAGGGCAAAGGCCCCCGCCCACCCTGAATGGTGGCCAATCTGTACCACATACACGGTATAAATAAATAAGCCAATCACTATGGACGGGGCTGATAACAGTACGTCATTCAAAAATCGTGTGGTGGGAGCCAGCCAGCCGCGATTGCCGTATTCCGCCAAATAAGTGCCTGCGAGAATCCCTATGGGAGTGCCCAACAGGGTGCCCACCCCTGACATCATGAGGCTGCCCAAGATGGCATTTAAAAGCCCTCCCGCCGCGCCTGGTGGTGGCGTGGTTTCCGTGAACAGTGACCAAGACACCGCAGCGGCGCCCTTGTAGAGCAAAGTCAAAATAATCCAAAACAGCCAAAACAACCCAAAGAGCACGGCCAGAGCGGCAATCAGCAACATCATTTTGTTTAATCGTTGCCGACGTCTATAAATCGGGTTGGTGAGCTGAATGGTGTGAGTTTGGGTGGTACGCATAAGTATCCCCGCTTTATACCTTGATGCCTTCTTGCTTGGCCAAGCGCATAATCAAAAGCTTGGACAAAGCTAAAACCACAGCAGTAATTAAAAACAGAATTAAGCCAAGCTCTAAAAGTGCAGCTTTTTGCAAGCCACCCGCCTCATTAAATTCATTTGCCAAGGCAGAAGCAATGGAGTTAGAGGGTGAAAACAAAGAAGCTGGCAATTGAAAGGCGTTACCAATCACAAAGGTGACGGCCATCGTTTCGCCCAAAGCGCGACCCAAACCAAGCATAATGCCCCCGATGACCCCATTACGTGTAAATGGTAAGACCACCTTCCACATCACCTCCCAAGTCGTACTGCCTAGCCCATAGGCGGACTCTTTGAGCATTGGCGGCACCGCCTCAAACACATCGCGCATCACAGCCGTAATGAAAGGCGTAATCATGATCGACAGGATCAATCCTGCGGTAAATAAGCCAATGCCAAAAGGAGGACCCGCAAAGACCGCATCTAGAACGGGAATGCCAGCAAACCAATCAATCAGATAAGGCTGCACAAAACGTTGAAAGAGGGGGACAAAAACAAATAGCCCCCACATACCGTAGATAATAGAGGGGATAGCTGCCAGCATCTCGATGGCAATGCCAAGCGGGCGGCGTAGCCAAACCGGGGCTAACTCGGTTAAAAACATAGCGATGCCAAATGAGGCCGGCACAGCGATCAGCAGCGCGATCAAAGAGGTCAACAACGTGCCCACCACAGGCACTAAGGCGCCATAGCGATGATTGACCGGGTCCCATTCGTTGGTCCATAGAAAGGATAGCCCAAATGCGGATATCGCGTCGCGGCTTTCATAAAATAACGCAACGATGATGGCCAACAGCAATAAGAACACAAAAACGGCAAAGGCCCGTGTGATGTTCTTAAACAAAAAATCCAAAAATACGTTTTGACTAGGCTTCATTTGCACCCACGCTGGATAGCATCATTAAAATCAAGGCCACAAAGCAGCCCCTGATGTAGAACGCAGCTCATTTTTCCAGCTGTCCTCTATCGCATCAATTAAAGGGTTAGGCAGCGGCACATAATGTAAATCCAACGCGGTCTGACGCCCCTGGCGAAATGCCCAATCGAAAAATGATAAGGCCGCCTTGCCGCGCTCTGGATGTCTTTGATTTTTTTTAATCAAAATAAATGTAGCTGCAGTGATGGGCCAGGAATCTTCCCCTTGCACATGTGTTAAAACCACCCCAAAACCTGGTGTCCCTGCCCAATCAGCCTCTAAGGCAGCAGCGGTAAAGCTGTGATCACCTGGTTCCACGAAATGCCCTTCTCTGTTTTCCAGCTGAGTCCAGGACAGTTCATTTTGAATGGCATAGGCATACTCAAGATAACCAATGGAATAATTTAATTGGCGCACATACGCAGCCACCCCCTCGTTGCCTTTACCGCCTTGGCCAAGGGGCCATTTCACGGCCTTGCCCACCCCCACCTGGGCTTGCCATTGAGGGGACACTTGGGCTAAATAATTTGTCCAATTAAAAGTTGTCCCGGAACCATCTGAACGATGGACAACCACAATACTACGCGCTGGCAAGTCCAAATCTGGATTAATCTCTTGAATGGCGGGGTCATCCCAGCGGGTAATCTTGCCCAAATAAATATCGGCTAACAGTGGCCCCGTCAGCCGTAGTTCACCCGGCCCCACACCGGGTAAATTGACGACGGGCACAATGCCCCCGATGACAGCAGGAAATTGCAATAAATCTTCGTCCTCGAGCATCTGCGCAGACATCGGATCGTCCGTCGCCCCGAAAGCTACGGTACCGACAATAATTTGCTGTTGCCCGCCCCCAGAACCAATGGACTGATAATTGACCTGCTTGTGGGTTGCTTGGTGGTACTCTGCTGCCCATTTGGCGTATACAGGATACGGCAATGATGCCCCAGCACCAGTAATATTAACTGCGTGGATCGCGGTTGTCGCTATGAGTAGCAACCCCCCCAGCACCGTATTGATATAAGATTGGATACGCATAAACAGATTGTTCACGGCCAATGACTGGCAGTGTATGAAAGTCTCGGTGCCTATAGAGTATTAAATTAATATGACACTATGATGACAACAAGAACACAACCGCCGCATTCAATCGATCAACGGAAATAAACAGTGCGCAAAGAGTCAGAGATTGAAATGCTTGCGGTAGCGTGCGTCTAGCTGCTCTAAATCAAGCAAAATCGGAAAATCGGCGGTATTAAAATCAGGATCCCAGGCAGGCGCACCACAAATGATGGCCCCTAGATTGAGGTAACCCTTGATGAGGGGCGGTATGCGCGCTGGCAACGTACTGTTGAGCTTTTCCACTGGATAATGATGAATGGGCTGTAATTGAGGCATATGCGTATTGTTGGCCATGCTTTCCTGGGCGCATCGCCACACCTCGGCTGCCGTCACGCCATCATCGCGCAGACTCACGCTGGCACACCCCAACAGATAGCGGTAGCCACCTACCCGCATGAGCGCCGCAATGCCTGACCATAAGAGCATGATCACACGGCCGGTACGGTAATTGGCATGAATACACGAACGCCCGACCTCAACCAGACTCGGGCGAATATCTTGCAAGGGCCCTAGGTCAAACTCTTGTTCAGAGTAATAACCCCCGGCAGCGACGGCATTTTCGGGGGTCAATAATCGGTAAGTGCCCACCACCTGGTCGGTGTGTCTATCGACCACCATGAAGTGCTCGCACCAGCTGTCGAAATGGTCGCTATCCAACCCCTGCTCGGCATCCGGAAATACCGCATGCAGTTCTTCGGTAAAAATTTCATAACGTAGCCGTTGTACTGCCTGTAAATCGGCAGCAGTCGCAGCCAGACGTAGTTGCAAGCCATCCTTGCCATCGTCTTGCCATAACGCCTCACTACGTAAATTGGCAAAACGAGATGGTGCTAATTCGAGCATGGCATAAACCCCTGTTATTCTGCTTTTGCACAGCGCAAGCTAATAAGCCCTTGTTCTCATATTACATTTTATTGGTCGCTTCTAAAAGTGTGTGCATCGCCTCTTTCAGCAAATCTGTATTCGCGGCCTCGACCATGATGCGCAGTTTAGGTTCGGTGCCGGATGGGCGAATCAGCACACGGCCGCTCTGACCGAGCTGAGCCTCCACCTGCTCTTTTGCACGTACAAGGGGTTCATGCGTGGTCCAATCGCGTCCGCGCTCCCAACTCACATTTTCCATATGCTGGGGATACATGGTCAGATCAGCAGTCAACTCGGCCAAACTGCAATCATGGTGGCGGAGCGAAGTGAGAATTTGTAATGCGGCGATAATGCCGTCCCCGGTGGTATGGTTGTCCAGGCATAAAATATGCCCAGAGCTCTCGCCCCCGTAATGCCAGCCCCGTTGACGCAGTTGCTCGAGCACGTAACGGTCGCCTACCTGGGCACGCACAAAATCTACCCCCAGCTCATTGAGCTTGCGTTCGAGTCCCAAGTTGGACATCAGGGTGCCGACCACTCCGGGTACTTTTTGACTGAGCATACGATCGCGTACGATCATGTAGAGCAATTCATCGCCGTTATAAACACGGCCAGCCCGATCGACCATCTGCAAGCGATCCGCATCACCATCCAAAGCAATCCCTAGATCAGCGCTGTATTTCTGCACAACGGATAGTAAGTGCTGCGGGTGCAAGGCACCTACCCCCTCATTGATATTAAACCCGTCGGGCGAGCAACCAATCTCGACCACCTCAGCACCCAACTCACGAAAGACATACGGCGCAATATGATAGGCAGCCCCATGTGCGGCATCCACGACAATTTTAAAGCCTGAGAGGTTGAGGTCATTGGGGAAGGTGCTTTTACAAAACTCAATATACCGACCCGCAGCATCATTAATCCGCGAGGCACGCCCCAATTTGTCAGAAGACACGCAGCCAATGGGCTCGTCTAAGTGGCGCTCGATGGCAAGCTCGACCTCATCAGGCAGCTTCATCCCTTGAGCTGAGAAAAACTTGATGCCGTTATCGTAATAGGGGTTATGCGATGCGCTAATGACAATACCGGCACTCAAGCGTAGTGTGCGCGTCAAATAGGCGACCGCGGGTGTAGGCACTGGGCCTGCCAGCAAGACATCAACGCCAGCAGCTGATAAGCCTGCCTCAAGCGCAGACTCGAGCATATAGCCGGAAATCCGCGTGTCTTTGCCAATCACCACCGTAGGGCGTGCGGTGGTGTGCTGCTTTTGTGCCAGTACCACACCGGCAGCATAGCCTAAACGCAGGGCAAACTCAGCATTTATCAGCTGCCCCCCCACAACACCACGGATACCGTCCGTGCCGAAGTATTTTTTTGTCGTCATAATATAGAAGGATCCTGAGTTGCAAACCAAACATCCAATGCATCGCGCGAGGCCGCCACATCGTGCATCCGCACGACCGCGGCACCACGAGCCACGGCGGCGAGCATACCCGCAATACTGCCCGCCAACCGCTCATCCACCGGACGACCTGTCACCTGGCCAATCATCCCCTTGCGGGACAGAGCGATTAGCCAAGGCAAACCATCGATGTCTAGATCATTAAAATCACGTAGCAAGGTGTAGTTATGTTGAATGGTTTTACCAAAGCCCAAGCCTGGGTCCAGCATCATGCGTTGGTCACTGACCCCTAGGGCGCGTAGCGCCTGCACCTGTGCATATAAAAAGGCACGCACCTCGGCCTTGAGATCATCATAAACCGGGTTTTGTTGCATGGTGCGTGGCTCGCCCTGCATATGCATGATACACAAGCCACAACGACTCTGGGCCACAGCCTCGCGGGAAGCCGCTGTCCTGAAGCCGCTAATATCATTAATAATATCTGCCCCGGCGTCCAGTACGGCACGCATGACCTCGGGTTTGAAGGTATCCACAGAAATAGGAATATCGAGATCGCGCAAGCCCTCAATGACGGGCAAGAGTCGTTGCAGCTCGGTCTCTATCGGTACAGGGTCGGCGCCTGGGCGAGTGGACTCACCCCCAATATCCAAAATATCTGCCCCTTGGGCAACGAGCTCGCGCGCATGGGCGATGGCATGATCGGCAGCCAAGTACTTTTGTCCATCGGAAAATGAATCTGGGGTGACGTTAACAATCCCCATGAGTAACGGGCGCTCGAGTGACAACTCGAAGCGCCCGCAAAGCCAATGATTATTATTCATGAAAACTACATACAGACATGTTTAGACAGGCGAGGTCGCAGGCTTGTCATCTGCGGATTTACCATCGTCTGATTTTACCCCATCTGCTGGTGGTGTTCTATCTGTTTGATTGCCCCCACCACTATCGGAGTAGTCTTTGGGAGGACGTGGTGGGCGACCGGCCATGATGTCATCAATCTGCTCGGCATCGATGGTCTCCCACTCGAGCAAGGCCTGTGCCATGGCCTCCATCTTGTCACGGTTTTCCTCGATGAGATTGCGTGCAATGGTGTATTGCTCATCAATGATGCTGCGAATCTCACGGTCAACCTTTTGCATGGTGTCCTCAGACAGGGCATTGCCTTTGCCAATACTACGACCCAGGAAGACCTCGTCATCATTATCAGCGTACACCATGGGCCCTAAGCTATCGGTCATCCCGTAGCGGGTGACGATATCACGGGCTAATTGGGTTGCACGCTCAAAGTCATTAGAGGCACCGGTCGTCATCTGATTCATAAAGACTTCCTCGGCAATCCGGCCCCCAAAGAGCACAGCAATCATGTTGAGCAAGCGCTCTTTGTCCATGCTGTAGCGATCGGTCTCAGGCAACTGCATGGTCACCCCGAGGGCACGCCCACGTGGAATGATCGTGACCTTGTGCACAGGATCAGTTTTTGGCAACAAGCGTGCCACCAAAGCGTGACCGGCCTCGTGATAAGCGGTATTGCGGCGCTCTTCCTCGGGCATGATCATGGAACGACGCTCAGCCCCCATGATGATCTTGTCTTTGGCCTGCTCAAAGTCTTGCATGTCGACAGTGCGGCCATTGCGGCGTGCGGCAAACAAAGCAGCCTCGTTGACGAGGTTGGCCAAGTCAGCCCCTGAAAACCCAGGGGTACCGCGCGCCAAGATATGCGCATCGACGTTTGTAGCCAAGGGGACCTTGCGCATGTGCACGTGCAAGATCTGCTCGCGGCCACGAATATCGGGCAAGCCAACGACAACCTGGCGGTCAAAACGCCCAGGGCGTAGCAACGCGGGGTCAAGCACGTCGGGGCGGTTGGTCGCAGCAATCACGAGTACCCCCTCGCCGCTCTCAAAGCCGTCCATTTCAACCAGCAATTGGTTGAGTGTTTGTTCGCGCTCGTCATTGCCGCCGCCTAAACCAGCGCCCCGCTGGCGACCAACGGCGTCAATTTCGTCGATA
>JAJYTK010000026.1 GCA_021793095.1 Pseudomonadota bacterium | reverse complement strand
ACCCATAAGTCTATTGGGGTAGGGTTGCAGCGCTTGATTCATCAGGTGCTCACATTATCAAATCACTTAGTTTCAACCTGGGGTTAGATGCCTTTGGGCCTTTAGCCTGACGGGGCCAAAACTGATTGTTTGAGTGTGGGGCTTTGTCAGTGTGACAGAGCGCAATACAGAAACGGTCAAGTTGGATAGGAATAATCATGATTCAGATGCAGACCACGCTTGATGTGGCCGACAATACTGGTGCGCGCCGTGTGCAGTGCATCAAGGTGTTGGGCGGCTCAAAGCGCCGTTATGCCGCTATTGGTGACATCATCAAGGTCACAGTCAAAGAGGCGGCACCTCGTGGGCGCGTAAAAAAGGGCGAAATTTACAATGCTGTCGTAGTGCGCACCGCTAAAGGTGTGCGTCGCAAAGACGGCTCGCTCGTTAAATTTGGCGGCAACGCTGCGGTGTTGCTCAATGCGAAACTAGAGCCCATTGGTACACGTATTTTCGGGCCCGTAACACGTGAGTTGCGTACCGAAAAGTTTATGAAGATCGTGTCGTTGGCGCCAGAGGTCCTATAGGAGCCTAACATGAGAAAGATCAAAAAAGGCGACGAGGTCATCGTGCTCGCCGGACGCGACAAAGGTCGTCGCGGTACAGTGCTTAGCGTCAAGGGTGACCGTGCGGTTGTCGAGGGTATCAATATCGCTAAAAAGCACGTACGTCCCGATCCCATGTCGGGTCAGCAGGGGGGCATCATCGACAAGGCGATGCCATTGCATATTTCAAACGTTGCTTTGTTCAACCCCGAGACCAACAAGGGTGACCGCGTCGGATTTGAGGTTGTCGATGGGCGCAAGGTGCGCGTATTTCGCTCCACCGGCAAGGTCGTAGGCGCCGAGGCATAAGGATACAAAAATGGCACGTTTACAAGAATTTTACCGCGATAATGTCACCCAAGAGCTGGTCAAACAGTTTGGGTACAAGAGCATCATGCAGGTGCCCCGCATCGAAAAGATCACCCTTAACATGGGTGTGGGCGAGGGCGTTGCCGATCGCAAGCACATTGAAAACGCAGTTGATGACCTGACCAAAATCGCAGGTCAAAAGGCGGTAGTGACCACCGCACGCAAGGCCATTGCTGGGTTTAAAATCCGCGAGGAATACCCCATTGGCTGCAAGGTGACCTTGCGCGGGCGTCGCATGTATGAGTTTTTAGACCGCCTGATTTCTATTGCTTTGCCACGTGTGCGTGACTTCCGTGGGTTGTCAGCACGTTCTTTTGATGGCCGTGGCAATTATAATCTCGGGGTGCGCGAGCAGATTATCTTTCCTGAGATCGAATATGACAAAATCGATGCCGTGCGTGGGCTAAACATTAGCATTACCACCACAGCACAAAGTAACGAGGAGGCAAAAGCCCTGCTATCGGCTTTTAGTTTCCCGTTCCGCAACTAAGGGGTGATGACGTGGCAAAACTTTCACTCATCAATCGCAATTTAAAGCGTAAGAATCTAGTCGAAAAGTACGCAGAAAAGCGTGCAGAGCTCCGGGCAATCATTAACGATCAGTCCAAATCCGACGAAGAGCGTTACCTCGCCCGTCTCGAGCTGCAAAAGCTGCCGCGCAATTCTAATCCGACCCGTGTGCGCAATCGTTGCGCCGTGACCGGTCGTGCGCGTGGTGTCTACAAGCAATTCGGTATTACTCGTCATAAACTACGCGAGATGGCCTTGCGCGGCGAGATCCCGGGTATGACTAAATCCAGCTGGTAGGAGAACACTTATGAGCATGAGCGATCCAGTTGCCGATATGCTGACACGCGTACGTAATGCGCAAATGGTCAACAAAGAGTCGGTTAGCATGCCCTCCTCAAAGCTAAAGGTTGCCATTGCAACTGTGCTTAAAGACGAAGGCTATATCGAGGGTTTCCGTGTCAATGGCGATAAAAAGCCAGTGCTGGAAATCGATTTAAAATACTACGCGGGCCGTCCCGTCATCGAGCGCATCGACCGTGTATCACGCCCAGGTTTGCGTGTATACAAGGGCAGCGTTGAATTGCCACAGGTCATGAATGGCCTGGGTGTGGCAATCATCTCTACCTCTCACGGTGTGATGACCGATCGCAAGGCACGTGCCACTGGTGTCGGAGGCGAAGTCCTCTGCTACGTCGCCTAAAGGGGGTTTTATGTCACGCATTGCAAGTTATCCAATCGTGTTGCCCCAAGGCGTTGAGACCACCATTGGGGATACCGAAATTACCGTCAAAGGTCCTCTGGGCACATTGTCCCAGGCTGCCGATGAAAACGTAAAAATCACCATCGAAAATGGTGAGGTTTCCTTTGAGGCCAGCAATGACTCACGTCACGCACGCGCCATGGCCGGGACAATGCGTTCCTTGGTCAACAATATGGTCGTCGGGGTGAGCACCGGCTTTAACCGTAAACTCAACCTCGTTGGGGTGGGTTTCCGTGCTCAGGCACAAGGTCAAACCGTACGTTTGCAGTTGGGCTTTTCTCATGACATCGTGTACGAGCTGCCCGAAGGGGTCTCTGTCGAGTGTCCATCTGCGACCGAGATCATCGTTAAGGGTTCCAACAAACAAGTTGTTGGCCAAGTCGCAGCTGAAATTCGTGGCTATCGCCCACCTGAGCCTTATAAGGGCAAAGGGGTGCGCTACGAAGATGAGCGCGTCATCATGAAAGAAGCGAAGAAGAAATAATCGCACAGGCAAGGACGAATCATGGACAAAAGACAATCTCGTTTACGTCGTGCAGGGGCTACGCGCAAAAAGATCCGCGAGTTGCGCGAACATCGCCTGGCGGTTCACCGCTCCAATCTGCACATTTACGCCAATATCATCTCACCCGAGGGCGATCGCGTATTGGTCAGTGCCTCTACTATCGAGCCTGAGGTGCGCAAAGAAATTGAAAAGGGCAGCAATGTTCAAGCCGCCGCTTTTATTGGCAAGCGGGTGGCTGAAAAAGCTAAGGCTGCCGGCATCGAGCGTGTGGCATTCGACCGCTCGGGTTTTCGTTATCATGGCCGCGTTAAGGCGTTGGCAGAGGCCGCGCGTGAAGCTGGCTTGAAGTTCTAATCAAGGAATGACAAATGGCTAAAGCACAAGGCAGGCATGCCGATCAAGATCGCGAAGACGGCCTTCGTGAAAAAATGATTGCGGTCAACCGCGTCAGTAAGGTAGTCAAAGGTGGCCGCACCATGAGCTTTGCTGCATTGGCAGTGGTAGGCGATGGCGATGGCCGTGTTGGAATGGGCAAGGGCAAGGCCCGCGAGGTGCCCACCGCCGTACAAAAGGCGATGGAGCAGGCCCGCGGTGGCTTATTTGATGTGCCTTTGACCAACGGTACGTTGCACCATGCAGTGATTGGTCGCCACGGGGCATCCAAAGTGCTCATCGCACCCGCTGTAGAGGGTACCGGGGTAATTGCTGGGGGTCCCATGCGCGCAGTCTTCGAGGCACTCGGAGTACGCGATGTGGTCGCCAAGAGCTTCGGCTCTAACAACCCCTATAACCTCGTACGTGCTACCTTGAATGGCTTGGCATCTTGCAATACTCCTTCTGAGATTGCCGCCAAGCGGGGTAAAACCGTCGAAGAGCTAATGGGATAAGCTATGGCACAGAAACAACTTAAAGTCACACTCGTGCGCTCTGTGATTGGCACCAAACAAGACCACCGTGATACGGTGCGTGGTTTGGGTTTACGCCGCATCAACAGCAGCCGCATCTTGGCCGATACCCCCGAGGTACGTGGGATGATTCGCAAGGTCGATTATCTCGTATCGGTCTCCGAGGTCTAAACTAAGAGCAGGAATAGCGATGACTACATTGCAACTAAACAACCTACAGCCCGCCGAAGGGGCCAAGCACGCCCAACATCGCGTGGGTCGTGGCCGCAGCTCTGGCATGGGCAAAACCTCTGGCCGCGGTCACAAGGGCCTCAAGGCCCGTACCGGCGGCAAGGTGCAGTCCGGATTTGAGGGCGGTCAGATGCCATTGCATCGCCGCTTGCCCAAGCGCGGCTTTACCGCACCCGGCGCACACCTGAAAGCGGAAATCCGTCTTTCTGATTTGGAAAAACTCACTGCCCAAGACATCGATGTACAGGTGCTCAAGCAGGCCGGTTTGGTCGGTCAGCTGGTGCGCAACATCAAGGTCATCAACTCTGGCGAGCTCACCCGCAAGGTTACCCTGCGCGGTATTCGTGCCACAGCTGGTGCCCGTGCAGCCATTGAGGCCGCGGGTGGTTCTGTTACTGAATAAAAGGGGTTACGGTGGCTAAAGCACAGGCTAGGGGTCAAACAGGGACATCGGGCTACTCTGATCTGCAGCGCAGGCTGATATTTCTGCTGCTTGCGCTCGTTGTGTATCGTCTGGGCACCCATATCCCCGTGCCGGGCATCAACCCCGATTCACTCTCTGATCTCTTTAGACAAAACCAGGGCGGTATTCTGGGTTTGTTTAATATGTTCTCGGGGGGTGCGCTGCAGCGGTTTTCCGTCTTTGCCTTAGGTATTATGCCGTATATTTCGGCCTCTATTATCATGCAGTTGATGTCCTCGGTGGTCCCCACCCTCGAGGCCATCAAAAAAGAGGGCGAGAGCGGGCGGCGCAAGATCACCCAATACACCCGCTATGGCACGGTCTTTTTGGCCCTGTTCCAGGCGGT
This sequence comes from Pseudomonadota bacterium, assembly GCA_021793095.1. Lineage (GTDB taxonomy): Bacteria > Pseudomonadota > Gammaproteobacteria > Burkholderiales > Burkholderiaceae_B > Paenalcaligenes. The sequence continues at coordinate 4,485 of JAJYTK010000026.1, read as the reverse complement.
GGGTATTTCGGTAGCGCTCGAGTCACAGCCTGGTCTGGTCATTGACCCGGGGGTTATTTTCCGCTTTACCACCGTAGTGACCTTGGTCACCGGGACCATGTTCATGATGTGGCTGGGCGAGCAAATCACCGAGCGCGGTATCGGCAACGGTATTTCCATACTGATTTTTGCGGGTATTGTGGCGGGGCTGCCTAGCGCCATGGGCGGGATGCTCGATTTGGTACGCACCAATGCGATGTCCATCATCTCGGCGTTGTTTATTGTCCTACTGGTGATCGCCGTGACCTACTTTGTGGTCTTTGTCGAGCGCGGTCAACGCCGGATTCGGGTAAACTACGCTAAGCGTCAGGTCGGAAATCGTATGTATGGTGGGCAAAGTTCCCATCTGCCCCTCAAGCTCAACATGGCTGGGGTGATTCCACCGATTTTCGCCTCATCTATTATTTTATTGCCGGCCACCATTGCCAGCTGGTTTTCCAGCACCCCAGGTCTTGGTTGGTTGCGTGACCTCGAGGCTGCCTTGTCACCACGACAGCCTTTGTACATCACGCTATTTTCGGCACTGATCATTTTGTTCTGCTTTTTCTATACGGCATTGGTGTTTAACAGCCGTGAAACCGCAGACAATCTGAAGCGTAGCGGTGCATTTATCCCTGGCATTCGTCCCGGACAACAAACCTCGCGCTACATCGATCGCATCTTGACGCGGCTGACATTGGCAGGATCGATTTATGTGACGATTGTGTGTTTGGTGCCCGAGTTCTTGCAGATGCACTGGAATGTTCCCTTTTATTTTGGGGGCACATCGTTGTTGATTATTGTTGTCGTCACCATGGACTTTATGTCACAGGCTCAGGCTTATGTGATGTCACAGCAATATGACTCATTAATGAAAAAGGCAAACTTCCGCGGCGGACCCGGTTTGCCCATGTAATGAAAGACAATGGCTAAAGACGACGTCATTCAAATGCAAGGCGAGGTCACTGAAAACCTCCCAAACGCAACATTTCGCATCCGGTTGGAAAATGGCCATGAGGTGCTTGGCTATGTTTCTGGAAAGATGCGTATGCATTATATCCGGATTCTTCCAGGGGATAAGGTCACGGTGGAGCTCACGCCCTATGATCTTAACCGCGGCAGGATTGTGTTCCGCTCAAAGTAGCGGCCCGGCTTAAGAAAACTAGGAGTCAACCATGAAGGTAATGGCATCAGTACGGCGCATTTGCCGCAACTGTAAGATTATTAAACGTCATGGCGTGGTTCGTGTTATCTGCACCGATCCCCGTCATAAACAACGCCAAGGCTAATTTGGCAAAAGGTATTAAAAGGAACAATTATGGCCCGTATTGCTGGCATTAATATTCCGCCTCAGAAACACGTAGGTATTGGTTTGACCGCCATCTATGGCATTGGCCGTAGCCGAGCGCGTGACATTTGTCAGGCAGCAGGGGTAAATACCTCTACAAAGGTCGCTGATCTGACTGATACCGAATTAGAGGCGATTCGTGAGGAAATCACCAACTATTTGCTTGAGGGTGATTTACGTCGTGAAATCCAGTTGTCCATTAAACGTCTGATTGACTTGGGCACGTATCGTGGCATGCGCCATCGTCGCGGGTTGCCTGTGCGCGGTCAGCGTACACGCACTAATGCTCGCACCCGCAAGGGGCCCCGTCGCGCTGCGCAGGCACTGAGAAAATAACCGAGGATTAGAAGATGGCAAAAGCTTCTAGCGCTTCGCGCGCACGTAAGAGAATTCGCAAGAATGTCACCGATGGGATTGCCCATATCCAGGCGACATTCAATAACACAATTGTGACCATCACCGACCGTCAGGGCAATACTTTGTCTTGGGCAACGGCGGGGGGTGCTGGTTTTAAGGGTTCGCGCAAATCTACTCCCTTTGCAGCGCAAATGGCTGCTGACATTGCTGGCCGTGCGGCCATGGAGTATGGCATCAAAACCCTGGAAATCCGTGTCAAGGGTCCTGGCCCTGGCCGTGATTCAACCATTCGCGCTTTGAACGCCTTAGGTATTCGTATTGTTAGTCTTGCCGACGTCACGCCTGTACCGCATAATGGCTGCCGTCCGCCCAAGCGTCGTCGCATTTAAGGGGAAGCTACGTGGCACGTTATATTGGTCCAAAATGTAAGCTCTCGCGCCGCGAGGGCACCGATTTATTCTTAAAGAGCGCACGCCGTTCGCTGGATTCCAAGTGCAGACTCGAAACACGTCCTGGTCAACACGGTCGTATTTCCGGTACCCGCACTTCTGATTTCGGCCTGCAGTTGCGTGAAAAGCAAAAACTCAAGCGCATGTACGGCGTAATGGAAAGACAATTCCGCCGCTACTTCGTCGAGGCTGATCGCCGCCGTGGTAACACTGGTGAAATCTTGATCGAGCTGCTCGAATCTCGCCTAGACAATGTGGTCTACCGCATGGGCTTTGGCTCAACTCGTGCCGAGGCACGCCAGTTGGTCACCCACCGTGCGATCGAGGTCAACGGTCAGCGCGCAGATATCCCCAGCTTGTTCGTCAAGCCCGGTGATGTCATCAGCATCCGTGAAAAGTCTCGCTCACAGGCGCGTATCCAAGAGGCACTCGAGCTGGCCGAAGAGGCTGGTTTGCCCCAGTGGGTAGAGGTAGACGCCAAGAAATACACCGGCGTATACAAGCAGCATCCTGATCGCTCTGATGTTGCTCATGATATCGACGAGTCCCTCGTCGTTGAGTTGTACTCGCGTTAATCTCTGATTCTGGCGAGTCACCCTGCATAGAGTGCACGGCAGCTGGCAATACGATGCCAGCTGTCTGTTTCTCTGATCTCAGTCGCCCCTGCCATAGGTGCGTCTATTCATATCCGGTATACCGGGTTTTCCATCAGCCTTATCGGTGTAACGAGCCGAGGGTATTGAAAAGGAATACACATGACTCAAGGTTTTCTCAAACCCCGTTCTATTGAAGTAGAACCCATCACCAAATACCATGCCGAGGTCACCATGGAGCCCTTTGAGCGTGGTTTTGGTCACACTCTAGGCAACGCCCTGCGACGCATCTTGTTGTCGTCGATGACCGGTTTTGCCCCCACCGAGGTGCAGATCACTGGCGTGGTACACGAGTACTCCACCCTGCCTGGGGTGCGCGAGGATGTGGTTGACATGATGCTCAACCTCAAAGGCGTGGTGTTTAAAATCCACGGCCGCGATGAGGTCACCCTGACCCTCAACAAAGAAGGTCCAGGCGAGGTCACCGCCAAAGATATCGAGTTGCCCCACGATGTAGAGATCATCAACCCTGATCATCACATCGCCACGCTGACCGATGATGGCAAGCTCGAAATGCAGATCAAGGTGGAAAAAGGACGTGGTTACGAGCCCGGTAATGTCCGCGCTCTGAGCGATGATAGCCGTCAGCACACCATTGGCCGCATTATTCTTGATGCATCGTTTAGCCCCATTCGCCGCGTCAGCTACGCCGTAGAAAACGCCCGTGTGGAGCAGCGCACTGACCTGGACAAGTTGGTACTCGATATTGAGACCAATGGCGTCATCACCCCTGAGGAAGCCGTGCGTCATGCAGCGGGTATTTTGATGGATCAGATCTCAGTCTTTGCGACCCTAGAGGGCACCGAAGAAGAGTTCGAAACCCCCGAGCGCGCCCAGCCACAGATTGACCCTGTGCTGCTGCGCCCTGTGGATGACCTCGAGCTCACCGTGCGCTCTGCTAATTGCTTAAAGGCTGAAAATATCTACTACATCGGCGATTTGATTCAGCGCACTGAAAACGAATTGCTCAAAACCCCCAACCTCGGGCGCAAATCGCTCAATGAGATCAAAGAGGTCCTCGCCGCGCGCGGCCTGACCTTGGGGATGAAGCTAGACAACTGGCCCCCACTGGGTCTTGAGCGCCCCTAAGCCCTCAAGCACCAAAGAGGTGAATACCCGTTTTACACCCATGAGCGTTGTGCTTAGCGCCTTGTTGTAAAACGGGTAAACAGTGAAAATCGTGCGCGATTCACTGGCCAAATCATGTTATAGTCGCACAGTTAAACTTGGCCCGCAGGCCGTCGCATTAGAGTTTTGTATGCCGCAGCCTGGCCGCGGCGGCCCGCCAAAAGAGCCAAGATATGGTTAGGGCACAGCATTGGGCTGGCCCTTTTCATCAAGATTCAATTTTGTAAGGATAGAGTCATGCGTCACCGTCATGGGTTGCGTAAATTAAACCGCACTAGCAGCCATCGTTTGGCAATGTTCAGAAATATGTCGGTCTCACTCATCAAGCATGAGGCCATCAAAACCACCCTGCCCAAGGCTAAAGAGCTACGCCGTGTGATCGAGCCGTTGATCACCTTGGCCAAGAACCCCACCGTAGCCAACCGCCGCCAGGCATTTGCCCGTTTGCGCGACCGCGACGCCGTGACCAAGCTGTTTGATGAGCTCGGCCCTCGCTACCAAGAGCGCAATGGGGGGTATACACGTGTGTTAA
>JAJYTK010000025.1 GCA_021793095.1 Pseudomonadota bacterium | reverse complement strand
GGACAGGCTATTTGGCCATCACACTCAAATGCTCAATAATCAATACGATGCATGATAAGCGAGTGTAACCCCTGATTGCTCAATATAATCAGGCGGTGTAGTCTTTTTAGGTTGTGAGTCTTTCTAGTCTTTATCTACCTTAGGAGTTTTATTCATGAAAAGGTCCATCTTGGGCGGCCTCATCGCGACTCTGGCGACGGCGGTGTTTGCGGCGAGTCCAGCCTTAGCCCAACAAGAACTCAAAATGGCATACGCTCTCTCCAAAGATTCCCACTATGGCGCAGGTGCGGCGGCTTTTATCGAGTCCTTGGGGGACAGCAATGAAAACTTTGTGATCGAGGAGTTTCCCAATAGTGCCTTGGGCGGCGAGCGCGAGGTTATCGAGGGCTTGCAGCTCGGGACGGTTGATGTGGCGTTGGTGTCTACAGGCGCGACACTTAATTTTGTCCCCGAGACTGGTGTCTTTGATGTGCCCTTTTTATTCCGCGATTTAGATCACGCCCGCGGTGTGCTCGATAGTGAGATTGGTGAAGAGATGCTCGCTGAGTTTCCCAAGCACGGTTTAACCGCTCTGGCTTGGGGTGAGCAGGGTTTTAGACACCTGACCAACAGCAAGCGTGCCGTGGAAACCCCTGAGGATATCAAGGGGCTAAAAATCCGTATTACTGAAAACCCCATCCACCTCAAGGCGTTTCGCGAGCTGGGTGTCCAAGCCTCGCCCATGGCCTGGCCCGAGGTGGCGACCGCACTCCAGCAGGGGGCCATCGATGGGCAGGAAAACCCTCTGTCTGTGATTGTGTCTGCCAAGCTCTGGCAATTACAAGACCATTTATCTCTGACAGGGCACGTCTATGCGCCGGCATTGATCTTGGTATCGCCGATGGTTTATGACAGCCTCAGTGACGAGGAAAAAGAGCAATTCCAGGCTGCCGGCAAGGCCGCTGCACTGGCGATGCGTGATTATGTGGATACCGTAGAAAAGGACGGTATCGAAACCCTCAAGGAAAATGGCATGCAGGTCAACGAGGTTGATTATGCTGCCTTTGAGGCCGCTGTTGAGCCTGTCTATGCAGACTACTACAGCCAGTTTGGTGAGGAGCTCATCGAGTCCATCCGTGACGCTCAATAAACCATGTTACGTCGTTTTGATCATCATCTCTTTCAGGTGATATCGGGGCTCGCCCAACTGCTGCTCTGGGTAGCGGTTGCGGCGGGCTTTTATCAGGTATTGTCCCGATTTATATTCCAATCGCCCGCAGCTTGGTCCGAGGCCCTCACGCGCGCCGCCATTATCTGGACGGTGATGCTGGGCATCACTTTGGCATTCCGCGAGGGCGCCATGCTCGGGGTAAATGTGTTGCGCACCAAACTCGATGAATACGGCTATGGCCGTGCACTTGAGTTGATCGTCCTGCTCATTGTGGCTGCATTTTTATTATTTTTACTTTGGATTGGTATCCAAATGACTTGGCGGGTGCGCTTTCAAACGATGCCCACCTTGGGTATTTCTATTTCCTGGATCTATATATCAATTCCGATCGGAGCCGCCCTATCCCTAATCGCAGTGCTGTGTCACTGGTGCCGGGACGCTCTGGATAAACCATAAAGAGGTAGGTAAATGTCGCAGTTGATGGTATTGACCATGCTGCTTTTTTTTGGGCTCACGGTCCCAGTCGCCGTGGCCATTGGGCTAGCGAGCATGCTGGGCGTGGGCCTGGATGCGCGGATGCCCTGGGTCGTCATCGCCCAGCAGCTGTACGCCTCTTTGGATAAATATCCGCTCATGGCGGTGCCGTTTTTTATTCTCGCGGGCAATCTCATGGAGTCCGGCGGCATTTCCGATCGCATGGTTGAGTTTGCCAAAAGCGTGATTGGTGGCATCCAAGGGGGGCTGGCCTGCACCTGTGTGCTGACCTGCATGATTTTTGCCGCAGTTGCGGGTTCGAGTGTGGCCACCACCTTTGCGGTGGGCGCCATCCTGATTCCTTCGATGGTGCGCCATGGCTATCCTGCTCCATTTGCCGCCTCGCTACAAGCCTCCGCTGCTGAGCTCGGGGTCATCATACCGCCATCGGTGCCGATGATTCTGTTTGCAGTTTCTACCGATACCTCGGTCGGGGAAATCTTTATTGCCGGTATTGGCCCAGGCTTATTGATTGTTGCGGCCCTGATGCTCTATGTGTGGCTCTATGCGCGGCGAAATGGGTTGGGCAAAGACGATGGTTTAGGGCGCCTGCCGCTTTGGCAATCATTTAAACAAGCGTGGTGGGCACTGCTCATGCCCGTCATAATCTTAGGCGGTATTTACGGGGGCATTTTCACACCGACCGAGGCATCAGCGGTTGCGGTGATTTATGCCCTATTTATTGGTGTATTTGTCTATAAGCGCATTAATTTCAAAGTGCTGCGCCAGACTTTTCGTCGCTCAGTCATTGCGACGGCAGTGATTATGTTTATCATGGCCAATGCGGGGGTCTTTGGCTTTTTACTCAACCGCGCGGGCGTGCCCATGGCACTGGGCAACTGGTTGACCGAGGTTTTTTCCGGTCAATATAGTTTTTTACTTGGGGTAAATATCGCGCTCTTTGTGATCGGGATGTTTATTGAAACCTCGGCATCTATAGTGGTGTTAGCCCCCTTGCTGTTACCCGTTGCGATGCAATTTGGTATTGATCCCGTTCATTTTGGTTTGATCATGGTGGTCAATCTGGCCTTGGGTATGGTGACACCGCCATTTGGGGTAAACCTCTTTGCTGCCAGTCAGGTGGCCCAAGTCCCCATTGAGCGCATGATTCGCTCGTTATTGCCTTTTGTCGCCGTGATCTTGACCTGCTTACTGGTCATCACCTATTGGCCTGACTTATCTTTGTATTTGCGCGACCTAGTCTATCGATAAATACACCCAACTTTTCATTAGGAGGTTTACCGTGGCATTACATGACAAAGACAGTATCCGCAAAAATCTGCTGGATGATATTTACGCCTCTTCTGACCTCTCGGTGGCTTTACCTAAATACCAAATGCCCACCTCTGAACAGGATCCGCGCCATGCCTATCAGGTCGTGCATGATGAGTTGATGTTAGATGGTAACTCGCGCCAAAACCTCGCCACTTTTTGTCAAACCTGGGCTGAGGATGAGGTGCGTAAACTCATGGACGAGTGCATCGACAAAAACATGATTGACAAGGATGAGTACCCACAAACCGCCGAGCTCGAGGCACGGTGCGTGCATATGCTGGCTGATTTATGGCACTCACCCGAGGCTGCGAATACCTTAGGTTGCTCTACAACAGGTTCCTCAGAGGCGGCGATGTTAGGTGGTTTGGCGCTTAAGTGGGCATGGCGTAAAAAGCGCCAAGCACAGGGCCTACCCACCGACAAGCCCAATCTCATCTGTGGCCCAGTACAGATCTGCTGGCATAAATTTGCCCGTTATTTTGATGTTGAGCTACGTGAAGTACCGTTGGAAGATGGGCGCTTGGGGTTGACCCCCGATGAAGTCATCAAGCGCTGTGATGAAAACACCATTGGGGTGGTGCCCACTTTAGGGGTGACCTTTACCTGTCAGTATGAGCCAGTCAAAGAGATTGCCCAAGCCTTGGATACTCTCCAACAAGACACTGGGTTAGATATTCCCATCCATGTAGATGGCGCCAGCGGCGGCTTTTTGGCCCCTTTTTGTGCCCCCGAATTAGAGTGGGATTTCCGTATTCCTCGCGTGCACTCTATCAATACCTCAGGCCACAAATTTGGTTTGGCACCATTGGGCGTGGGCTGGGTGATATGGCGCGACGCACAGTGTCTGCCCGAGGAGCTGATCTTTGATGTGAATTACCTCGGGGGCAATATGCCAACCTTTGCCCTTAATTTTTCGCGCCCTGGCGGGCAGATCGTCGCCCAGTACTATAACTTTATCCGCTTGGGCAAAGAGGGGTACACCCGCATTCAGGCTAATTGCTATGACACCGCTGAGTTTCTGGCGGCTGAAATCAACAAAATGGGCCCCTTTGAAATTCTTTTTGATGGTGATCGCAGCAAGGGCATCCCGGCGCTGTCCTGGACCATCAAAGATGAGTACAAGGACAAGGTCAATTTTAGTTTGTATGATTTTGCCGATCGGCTACGTGTACGTGGCTGGCAGGTCCCAGCTTATTCGATGCCTGCCAATCGCCAAGATCTGGTCGTGCAGCGTATTTTGGTGCGCCATGGTTTTAGCCGTGATTTGGCCAGTCTACTCATTGAGGATTTCCATCGCGCCCTCAAATACTTTGCCGAGCGTCCCGCCAATGTACCATTGACCGAGCAAAAGGCCGGTGGGTTTCACCATTAACCATGGTCCTTAGCCAGCATACCCAATAGCTGGCTAAGGCACCCCTAGCCTACTTAGACAGGACTTTGGGCGGCTGGCTCAGAGGCTACTTTTTTGAGCAGCGCCGACGCCGTACGCGCGCGCAGGGTGTCGTAGACCGGTGCATTACCCATACGGTTAGCGATCCATGAGGCCACATAGGCCGTGGCGATAATGAGCAAGGCATTGGTATAAGAACCGGTCATTTCAATCATTAAAAAGGCCCCAGTCAATGGTGCCCGTATACTCGCCCCAAAAAAACCCGCCATGGTCATGGCCAGCAGGACCCCTACCTGATCGGCAGGTGCCCAGCCCAATAGTTTCAGCCCGGCCACCAAGTTGGCACCCGCCAAGGCACCAATCAATAAAATGGGCATCAACAGGCCCCCCGCCACCCCGCTGGCATAGCTGAGCACCGAAAACAGCATTTTTACCAACAAGAGCATCAGCAACGCCGTTAGCGGTAACGCCATATACTCGAGTTGTAGTGCTGAAATCCCAAACCCCACCAAGACATTGGGGTATAAATACAGCAGCCCCCCCGCAATGAAAAAGGGAATAAATACGCGCAAATGCAGGGGCAGTAAACGCGTGCGATCCGCCCAGTAGGTCAAGGCGATCAAGAGACGGTTATAAAACACCCCCAGCACGCCCATCACCCCCCCTATGAGCAGTATCAGCCACCATGAGGACCAGTGTAATAGGTCGGTCACGGCAAAAGGGAACACCAGTGGAAAATGAAAAACGGCCTGCATGACCCAAACTGCAACAAAGCAAGCCAATAGGCAGCTAATGATCAGTGACGGGCGCAAAGGCACGCGTACCTCTTCGAAAACAAATAAAAAACCAGCAATAGGAGCCCCAAAGGCAGCGGCCAATCCCGCGGCTCCACCGGTGGCCAAAAATCGCCGTGCATGGGCCAGTGCCTGGCTGTTCCAAATACGGCCAACAGCCACCCCCAGACTGGCCCCTATCATGATACAGGGCCCCTCACGACCCAGTGATAAGCCCCCCGCTAAAGAAGTCAGTGCCCCCAAGAATTTGGTCACCAGCACCCGCCACCATTTCATTTGTAAGTCGCCGTGGATCATGATTTCCACTTGGGGGATGCCGCTGCCACCAATCAAGCGTTCGCAACGCAGGAAAAAAATAGAAAGCAGCGCAAAAACAAATAATGCCCCAAAAATGATAATCGCCATGCCCACCCCCTGATCCAGAGGGTGACCCACAGTGCGCACAAAATACAGCGTGATATGGTCGTTTAAATAGCGAAACAACCCCACCACTACGCCCGTAAATGCGCCAATCAAGGCCGACTGCATGAGCAGTAGCCACCAACCCGGCTGATCTCCAGCGGCATTATCCTGAGTATTCATAAATACGGCATGTGTAGAAGTGCATGAAAAAAGAAAACCCCTCAGGCCGTGATGACCCAAGGGGCTGATTCAGACGGAGTAGGCGTCAGGGCTTAGTTGCGCTGATCGCGATTACGTCCTTGTCTGTTGTTGTCGCCACCTTTTTGCTCAGGCGCCTGGGGCCCTCCTTGGGCCTCGATGCCACCAATGGCCTTCATCGATAGACGCAAGCGACCCTTGTCATCGGCTTCGATTACTTTAACACGAACGTTTTGCCCAACCTTGAGCACATCGTTAATGTTATTGATGCGGTAGTTGGCAATCTCGGAGATATGCAACAAACCATCACGACCAGGCAGTACCTGTACGATGGCCCCGAAATCCAGTACGCGCAGGACAGGACCCTCGTATTCTTGGCCGAGCTCAACATCAGCGGTCAACTCGCGGATACGGTTTTCTGCCTCTTGGGCTTTTTCCAAATCCACACTGGCGATGGTGATGCTGCCGTCGTCCTCGATTTCAATCTGGGTGCCCGTTTCCTCGGTCAGCTGGCGGATGGTCGCACCACCTTTGCCAATGACATCACGGATTTTATCGGGGTTAATCTTGAGCGTCAGCATGCGTGGTGCAAACTCAGATAGCTCGGTACGCGAGCCATCAATGGCAGCCTGCATCTCGTCTAGGATATGGAAGCGCCCCTCTTTGGCCTGGGCCAGTGCCACCTGCATGATTTCCGTGGTGATGCCCTGGATTTTAATATCCATTTGCAAAGCCGTAATACCATTGCGGGTACCTGCGACCTTGAAGTCCATATCACCGAGGTGGTCTTCGTCCCCTAGAATATCGGTCAGTACAGCAAATTTACCCCCCTCTTTGATCAAGCCCATCGCGACACCCGCGACGTGATCTTTGATGGGAACACCTGCATCCATCATGGCTAAAGAGCCACCGCATACACTGGCCATTGAGGAAGAGCCGTTGGATTCGGTAATCTCTGAGACCACGCGGATTGAGTACTGGAAGTCTTCGGCGGTGGGCAGCTGGCAAATCAAGGCGCGCTTGGCCAAGTTACCGTGGCCGATTTCGCGGCGACGGGGAGCCCCCATGCGCCCGACCTCACCCGTAGAAAAGGGTGGGAAGTTGTAATGCAGCATGAAGCGATCGCGTGATTCACCCATGACGGAATCAATGATTTGCTCGTCTTGACGGGTCCCAAGGGTGGTCACCACGAGTGCCTGAGTCTCGCCACGTGTAAATAGAGCACTGCCGTGTGCGCGTGGCAAGAAGCCTAACTGAATCTCAATGGGGCGCACTGTGCGTGTATCGCGCCCGTCAATACGGGGCTCACCGTTGAGGATCTTGCTGCGCACAATGTCGGCCTCGAGATCATGGAGGATTTCTTTGACGACATTGTCATCAACAGGATTTTCCTCGGTGGCCTCGGCATTGAGTGCCTCGAAAACCTTTTCACGTACATCCTGAATAGCATGCGTACGCGCCTGCTTTTGGTGGATGCTATAGGCCGCCTGTAAATCACTCTGTGCCAGGGTTTTGATCTTGTCTACCAACGCATCTTGGACAGGCTCGGGCGTCCAGTCCCAAGCGGGCTTGCCAGCCTCGGCGACCAGCTCTTTAATGGCCTGAATCGCCGCCTGCATATGCTCGTGACCAAAAGCGATGGCGCCCAGCATGACATCCTCAGAGAGCTCTTTGGCTTCGGACTCAACCATCAGGACAGCTGCCTCGGTCCCTGCCACCACCAGATCGAGCTCGGAGTTTTCAAGCTCAGTGGTATTAAGGTTTAGGACATAGTTGCCATCCATATAGCCAACGCGAGCAGCGGCGACCGGAGCGGTAAAAGGCACCCCAGAGACAGCAACAGCGGCAGAAGCCGCGATGAGCGCAGGCACATCGGGGTCAATGTCGGGGTTGACCGACAAGGCGTGCACGACAATTTGTACCTCGTTGTTAAAGCCCTCGGGGAATAGGGGGCGCAATGGACGGTCAATCAGACGCGCGGTCAATACCTCGCGATCAGAGGGCTTGCCCTCACGCTTAAAAAAGCCGCCGGGAATACGGCCGGCAGCATAACTTTTTTCGATGTAGTCTACGGTCAGCGGGAAAAAACTCAGGCCGTGACGGGCCTCGCGCTCTGCCACTACGGTGGCCAATACGACGGTATCCTCTACTGTAACCAACACTGAGCCCGTCGCCTGTCGGGCGATCACACCGGTCTCAAGTGTCACGGTATGATCACCGTACTGAAATGACTTTGTGACTTTATTGAACATTAAATATCCTTACAATGAAAAACCGTGCACAGCGGCGAACTCTGTTCGCACTATGCACGGTTGCTAGCATTCTAACAGGGAGAACACTGTCTCGTACTATCGGCGTAAACCGAGCTTTTTGATAAGCTCGAAATAAGCCTCGGGGTTACGATTTTTGAGATAGTCGAGCAGTTTGCGACGGCGGCTAACCATACGCAGGAGACCACGACGCGAGTGGTGATCTTTTTTGTGATCCTTAAAGTGTTCACCCAATGTTTTGATGCGCGCAGTTAACAGCGCGATTTGAACCTCAGGCGAGCCTGTGTCACCTGATTGGCGCTGAAATTCTTGGACGATTTCAGCCTTTTGGAAGTTTGTTACTGTCATAAATCCCTCTAAGACATGCGACAGGGCCGAGGTGCCCTGACGTGACAAATCAATAAAACGATAAAATTGTACCTTACTTTTTAGGGCGCCGTAAAAAAACATGTAAATAAAGTTACCGCGCTAAAAAGCTCTATAATTATAACTAGATAATCTTAAAACGCGCAAAGAGTTGTGCGTTTGTCAGCCCCCCACATCTAAAACACCGGAGGCATGCGTGATTAAAGCAACATCTCAGCCCGCACAACGCCTGATTCCTCGACTGGGCCCTCTGAGTATGATGGCCGGCGCAGTGGTATTATTGGCCGGGTGCACATCAATGGCAGAGCTGCCTGAGGGCAGCACATACGCACAGGTGCAGCAGCAATACGGCCAGCCAACGGTGGCCTGCGACAATGCACCGTACACCCTGCGCGTTTGGTCGCAGCAGCCCATGGGCTATTATGCCTGGCGCGGGGTATTTGATGACCAAGACCAACTCATCGAGATACAGCAGGTGCTGAGCGATCCTATGTTTGCTCAGGTCGAGCAAGACATCGGTGACAACAGCTGGGATCTGGACAAGGTCGGCTGCAATTTTGGCCCCCCAGCTGAGCAATCTGTGGCCCCCTACATCGGGGTTCGGATGAAGGTATGGTCCTACCGCTATAAACAAAACGGGGTTTGGCCCATGATGATGAACATCTTTTTTGATGACAACGATCAGGTCCACGCCCTACAGCGCAGCATGGACCCCCGAGATAACGACGGCCAACTGTGGATGGGTCTATAAACCTATCGATTGATGCGGGCCTACTTGCGGTCGGTGTCGCTCTGATCCTCATCGCGCTTTAGCG
>JAJYTK010000024.1 GCA_021793095.1 Pseudomonadota bacterium | reverse complement strand
ACTCGATGCAGCTGGGCGTTAATCCTTGGCTGTGGGGCATTAGGTGCCTTGAGCACTAATTAATTGCTGCCACAACTTTTAAGCCCAATAAAAAAAGCATGCGTGAATGTTCACGCATGCTTTTTTGTTTGCCTGATTAAGCTTTAAAACTAAAGCCTAATTGCTGTGGGGATCGGGTTAGGCATTGGCTGGGATTTGCATGGGTCGGCCCCGAGCCAAAGAAAGACCACCGAAGGTAACAAACAGCCAAGCGATGCAAGCAATCACCCAAATGGTATTGCCAGTGATAAGAGCTTGACCGATGAACCCGGCCATGACGACGTAGTAGACCATGGGGATCAGGGTCTTGCGCACGACCTCACCCTCTCGGTTGACCATACCTACCACAGCACATGCTGCCACCACGTTGTGAACACAAATCATGTTACCAGCGGCACCACCCACTGCCTGCAGTGCCACAATGATTGCAGACTGATCAGGGGTAAAGGCCAAGTGCTGAGCGGTAGAGAACTGGAAGTAAGAGAACATCATATTACTGACTGTGTTAGAGCCCGCAATAAATGCCCCTAAGCTACCCACCCAAGGTGAAATATTGGGCCAGGCATTACCCGCGACTGAAGCTGCACTTTGCGCGAGCAAAATAGGCATGCTAGCCAGCGAGCCATCGGCCGAAGCAGAGTGAATAAAGACCTGCACCATGGGTACTGCCAGCAACAATGCAGGTGCAGCGGCCGACATGGTTTTTGCAGAGGCAGTGAAACCATCCCAGTACTGTTTTCCATTCATTCTGAAAATACCGATACAAATCAGTGATACCAGAATCAAAATAGCCCCCGGTGAGAACAGGAACTGTGCCGAACTGGAAATATCGGTATCAAAAAGATTGGGGAAAGATAGGGTTGCGCTATCACCGGTCAATACAGATTTTACGGCAGGTACCGTACGCGTAATGACCAACAGGATGACCACCAACACATAGGGAGAGAAGGCGCGCAACACACTAAAGCGAGGGGTTTCGTTTTCATCCTCGACCTTGACAGTGCCTAGCCGCTCGCGCTCCCAATAAGCCTTTTCGGGGAATTGGAAAGTATCCTTGGGAACAAAAAGCCCTTTACGTGCGGCGGGCACCACAATCAATAACCCAATCAATGCACCGAGCATAGAGGGGAACTCTGCGCCGAGCAAGCGGGAAATGATCACATAAGGTACGGTAAATGCAATCCCTGCAAAAATAGCAAAGCGCCATGCTTTGAGACCCTGCGCAAAGGAACGCTGACTACCAAAGAAGCGAGTCAACAAGCCACACAGCATCAAGGGAATAAAGACCCCAATCAATGCATGCACGGATGCCACATCGTGGATGATTTGCAAGATGTAATCGGCGGGTGTGGTAGGCGCAATTGCAGCTGCCACGTCGGCCTTGTTATCAATACCAGAAGTCACCCCCACAATCATGGGCGTACCCACCGCGCCAAAAGACACGGGAGTCGACTGAATGACCAGCATTGACATCACTGCAGCCATTGCGGGAAAACCCAAGGCCAACAGCAAAGGCGCCCCGACCGCTGATGGGGTACCGAAACCAGATGAGCCCTCGATCAGCGAGCCAAAAAGCCAGGCCACGATGATGACCTGCACACGACGGTCGGGAGAGACGTCCATGAACCCCTGGCGAATCGCGCTCAGCGCCCCGCCCTCTTTGAGGGTGTTCAAGAGCAAAATCGCCCCAAACACAATAAACAAAAGGGTAATTGCGGTAATGATACCGTTAACCGTAGCCGCGGCAACAATAGCGCCTGAACTACCCCAAACAAACAAAGATAATAGAGCGGTAACAACGTATGCGGCTCCCATGGAGAGCTTGGCAGACCGCCCTAAAACGACCATTAGCACAAATACTACGACAATCGGTGCTAAGGCCAATAAGGTATAAATAGTACCCATGTAAAAAACTCCTTGGCTAGCAAAAGATGGCAAAACGCCATTTCTTGTTTTCAAAACGTGATGACCCCACGCAATCAGGTACTATACCCGTTGTTATCACTTTTTCTTATTCGCAAAAACCCTGTGTTGATTTCAAAAAAGCCACAAAAAAAAACGGCTTCTACAAGAAGCCGTTTGGATCATTGATCGCTGACTCAGCGCGATGCGCTAAAAGAGACCTACTTTACGTTGCGCTCGCCAGGACCAACATATAGCTGACGGGGACGCCCAATGCGGAAATCGTCATCAGTAATCATCTCATCCCACTGCGCAATCCAACCTGCGGTACGTGCCAACGCAAAGATACCGGTAAACATATCTGTGGGAATACCAATCGCGCGTTGAACAATCCCAGAGTAGAAGTCTACGTTGGGGTACAAGCGTCGCTCGACAAAGTACTCATCCTCAAGAGCAATACGCTCGAGCTCCATTGCAAGCTTAAAGAGCGGGTCGTCCTCTAAGCCAAGTGCCTCAAGTACCTCTTTACATGTTTCTTGCATGAGCTTGGCACGGGGGTCATAGTTTTTGTAAACACGGTGACCAAAGCCCATGAGGCGCACACCCGAGGTGCGGTCCTTGACCTGCTCCATAAACTCGCCAACCTTGGCCACCCCGCCCTGAGCATGGATTTGCTCGAGCATGTTAAGGCAAGCCTCGTTGGCCCCACCGTGTGCCGGCCCCCACAGACAAGCAATCCCAGCAGCAATCGCTGCATAGGGGTTAGTCCCAGAGGAACCACACAAACGCACTGTCGAGGTAGAGGCGTTTTGCTCGTGATCCGCATGCAGGATAAAAATACGATCCAATGCGCGCTCGACCACCTCGTTGACCTGATAATCCTCACACGGTGTCCCAAACATCATATAGAGGAAGTTGCCGGTGTAGGACAGGTTGTTTTGTGGGTACATAAAGGGTTGCCCGATACCGTATTTGTAAGCCATGGCCACAATAGTCGGTAATTTGGCAATCAAACGAATCGCTGAGATACGACGGTCTTCAGGATTATTGATGTCCAGTTGGTCGTGATAAAAGGCAGACATGGCCCCGACCATCCCCGTTAAAATTGCCATCGGGTGTGCATCATGGTGAAAGCCGCGTACAAAGTTGTACATATGCTCTTTAACCATGGTGTGGTGGGTGACCAGGCGTTCGAACTCTTGTTTGCCATCTTCGTCGGGCAACTCACCAAATAACAACAGGTGGCATACCTCGAGGAAGTCGCAGTTTTCTGCGAGTTGCTCAATTGGGTAACCACGATAAAGCAGTTGCCCCTTGTCGCCATCGATATAGGTGATCGATGATTTGGTAGAGGCAGTGGCCATAAAGCCAGGGTCAAATGTAAAGGTGCCTGTCTCGCCATACAGCTTACGAATATCGACGACATCAGGACCTACCGTGCCTTTATAAACAGGCAGTTCTACAGTTGCTCGGCCATCACTAAAAGACAGTGTGGCTTTGGTATCTGAACGTTGCATAAAACATCCTTTTCGTTCAAAGCGCGCTTATGAGCGCCACTAGGCGTTGAATTTCCGGTGAGTTATAGGGCTCTTGGAGCTCTTGGGTACCCAAAAGAACCTGAAGTAGATCGTTGTCATCCATCTCGAACAGTTTATTTAATGCCACAACGTCTACATCTGTGAGCTCGTGCTCATAGCGGTCTAAAAATCGCGTGAGAATGAGATCATTCTCAAGCATTCCGCGACGCGCGCGCCATCTAAGGCGCGCACGCTGTAAAGAAGTCAGCTCTGCCATACTCGGCCCATATTAGACTGTGCGACGGACAAGCATTTCTTTGATCTTGCCAATCGCACGCGATGGATTTAGCCCTTTGGGGCAAACATCGGTACAGTTCATGATGGTATGGCAGCGGAACAAGCGATAAGGATCTTCAAGATTATCCAAGCGCTCGGCCGTTGCATCGTCGCGAGAATCCGCAATAAAGCGATAAGCCTGTAGCAAACCTGCCGGGCCTACAAACTTGTCGGGGTTCCACCAGAAAGAAGGACAGGCGGTAGAACAGCAAGCGCATAAAATACACTCGTACAAGCCGTTGAGCTCTTCGCGCTGCGGGTGACTGAAGTCGCTCGCGCTCTGGTGGTGGTGTTGAATTGATGAGATAAGGCATGACTGAATGAAACTGATCAAAGAAATGAGTCATGTCCACAATCAAGTCACGCACCACTGGCAGACCTGGGATCGGACGCAACACGATGGTGTCAGGTAATGTATTTAGATTAGTAATACATGCCAAACCATTGCGGCCATTAATGTTGACGGCGTCTGAGCCACAAATCCCCTCACGGCACGAACGTCGGAAAGAGATACTGTCATCAATCTCGTTCTTGAGTCGCACGAGCACATCAAGCAGCATCCGATCATGCTCGCGCAATTCTATTTGCACTTTTTGCATGTACGGGCGCTCGTCCTTATCGGGGTCGTAGCGATAGATTTCAAAATTTAACTTGCGATTAACACTCATCTGTTTCCCCTGTTTAGAACTCGCGAGCTCTTGGCGCAATACTTTCAGCGGTTAGTGGCTGCATCTCTACTGGTTTGTACTCGAGGCGATTGCCCTCTGAGAACCACATCGTATGCTTGAGCCAGTTTTCATCATCACGCTTGGGATAATCCTCGAGGGAGTGTGCGCCACGGCTTTCATGACGGTTGACAGCAGAGTGCACGGTGGCTCTGGCAACCTCGATCATATTGGCCACCTCTAGTGCCTCAACGCGTGCGGTGTTAAAGACTTTGGACTTGTCTTTGTAGTAGAGCTGTTTGGAGGCCTCAGCGAGCTCATCGATGGCTTTGGTCCCCTTGCCCAGAATTTCGAGCGTACGGAATACTCCGCAGTGTCCCTGCATGGTATGACGGATTTTGTCAGCGAGCTCGGGCGCGTGTTCACCCGAAGTGCGCTCTTCGATTGCCATGACACGCTCGAGCGATTTATCAATCGTCCAATCAGGTGTGTCGGGATGGCTATGCTCATCTTGGGGACGACTTTCAACGATGTGGTTGCCGGCTGAGCGACCAAAGACAATAAGGTCAAGCAAAGAGTTGGTCCCGAGACGGTTGGCGCCGTGCACAGAAGTGGCGGCACACTCGCCAACAGCGTAAAGACGCGGTACCACTGTAGGCTGACCATTTTTCATCGTCAACACTTGACCATGATAGTTTGTGGGTATTCCACCCATTTGATAGTGCAAGGTCGGCACCACAGGGATGGGATCTTTGATGGGATCCACGTTGGCAAAGGTCATCGCAATTTCGCGGATGGCCGGCAAACGACGCATGATGGTCTCTGCCCCCAAGTGGTCGAGCTTGAGCTCGATATAATCACCATTGGGGCCACATCCACGCCCCTCTTTGATCTCTTGGTCCATCGAGCGTGATACAAAATCACGTGGGGCCAAGTCCTTGAGGTGCGGCGCATAACGCTCCATAAAGCGCTCGCCGTCTTTATTGAGCAGGATGCCCCCCTCACCACGTACCCCTTCGGTAATGAGCACACCCGCACCATAAACACCTGTGGGGTGAAACTGCCAGAACTCTAAGTCCTGCAGGGGCAGCCCAGCGCGGGCGGCCATGCCAAGTCCATCACCTGTATTGATAAAGGCGTTGGTAGAGGCCTCAAAGATGCGTCCGGCCCCCCCTGTGGCCAACACGGTACGCTTGGCCTCGAGAATATAAATATCCCCTGTTTCCATTTCTAGCGCGGTAACACCGAGGATTTCGCCCTCATCATTTTGAAGCAGGTCAAGCGCCATCCATTCAACGAGGAATTTAGTTTTTAATTTGACGTTGCGCTCATAGAGGGTATGTACCATTGCGTGCCCGGTACGGTCGGCGACAGCACAGGCGCGCTGTACGGGCTTTTCACCGAAATGCGAAGTGTGCCCACCAAAAGGACGCTGATAAATAGTACCGTCATCGTTACGGTCAAAGGGCATGCCGAAATGCTCTAGCTCATAAACTGCATGCGGGGCCTCGCGACAGAGGAACTCAATGGAATCCTGATCACCTAGCCAGTCGGACCCTTTGACGGTGTCGTACATATGCCAGTACCAATGGTCCTCGCTCATATTGCCTAGAGCGGCACTGACGCCCCCTTGGGCGGCCACGGTATGCGAACGTGTTGGGAAAACCTTGGAAAGCACAGCCACATCAAGGCCGGCCTCTGAGAGTTGCAATGCACAACGCAATCCAGCGCCCCCGGCGCCAACAACCACCGCATCAAATTGGCGGCGTGGTAAAGAAGATTTAATAGCTGCCACGGTTATAGGCTCCAGACAATTTGAACAAAGAAGACGATCGCACCCACGAGCCACAATACGGTCAGCGATTGCAAGAACAGGCGCCACCCAGTATGCGTGATGTAATCCATCCAGATGTCACGCACACCCACCCAGGCATGCCAGACGACTGACACAAATGCCAAAGTGGCCAAGACCTGACCCATGGGGAATGCCCCCCATTTAAAGGAAAAGAGATGACGCCACGAGTCATAGTTAAGCTCGGGCGTAAACAAATACCCTAGAAAAAGTATCAGGGTATAGACAATCATGACGACTGCCGTCACTCGTTGGACGATAAAATCGATGGTGCCATAGTGAGCACCAACAACTAAACGTTTTACTCCGATACGTTCTGGTGCACTCATTACCATACTCCAAAAAGTTTAAGGGCAAAAACCAACGTCAATAGCAGGCTGATTACGATCACGCTGACCGCTGTCTTTTGCGAGGATGCTTTGTCGCTGCCCTTGCCCAAATCAAGCGCCAGGAAACGAATGCCCGCACAGAAATGGTGTAAATAGGACCATATCAGGACCAAGAAAATAATCTTTATCAATGGGTTGGATGCAACCTTGCTGACAGACTCAAAGGTTTCTGGACTACCCAGACTCAATGACAAGATGGGCAAAAGCACTACGGGCAGAGCTAAAAAAAGCAATGCCCCACTTATACGGTGCAGAATCGACACTTTCGCAGAAGGAGGGAGCCTGTATGTCAGGATCTGGCCCACGCTTACATTACGAAACTGAGGACGCTGTTTTGGAGCGGTTTCAGACATAATGGCCTCGACAAAACATTACTAAAAGAAAAGCTAAGGTATTATTCTTTTGCTCGCCTATGGCTTTCCCGTAACTGGAAGAGAAATATTGGACGTCACCGAGCGCGCATCGTCCAATGCAATTGAAACAGTATTTTACGCTAAAAAAAACGGTTTATTAAGTGCACTACATAGAAAATACTACCCCTTAAAGCATAAGCAATGATAAACAGCTTAGGCAATCAGCTTAAAGAATGACGGTAGTGGAAACGCTCGGTGATATATAACCCCCGACGAAACTCTACCGGTCGATCGCCATAAGTATAAGAAATCCGATCCACCTGTAACAAAGGGCTGCCTGCAGGCACCCCCAAGTGCTGTACCGCAGTTTCTTGTGCCGCAACGGCACGAATGGCCTCATCGGCACGCACCATACTCACCCCAAACTCACTCTCGAACCATGCATATAAAGGCTTTTTATTGGCCCGCACGGTGGTGGCGTTAATGCCTTTAAAAACCTGGCTAGGCAACCAAATATCGTCCAGGATGGTAGGTTGTTCATCGAATGATAATAAACGCTGAATCCGTATTACCGAGGCTGCACTTTTGAGCTGCAAATACTGCGCAATTTCGGTACTGGCGCGCACGCGCGTGCAGTCAATAATTTGGCTGCTGGAGCGTGGCTGATGGCCGTCGTTGGGCGTGAGTTTTAGAAAACGAAAACGTACCTTAGCCTCGGTGTGTGTGGGGACAAACGTGCCTTTGCCTTGGCGGCGAATGAGGAGATTATCAGCTGCCAACTCGTCGATGGCCTTGCGCACCGTGCCTTGACTGACTTGGAAGCGGGCTGCTAACTCGTGCTCGCTAGGGATGGCCTCACCCGGACGCCATTCGCCTTGATCCAGCCGTTGCAGCAAAAGACTCTTAATTTGCTGATACAACGGACTGTACGTCGTGCCGGTGCCTCCTCTGGCCTGCTTACTCAACGCTTTAACTGATGTTTGCTTATTTGGCATGGATTGAAACCCACAGTGAATACGATACAGATGCGCAATGTGCGTTTAGTGGACACTGACTGGTACATAAATTTTGTCGGATATTCTCGCACGGTGGCATACTAAAGTCTATCACTCTTTTATCTTATATAAGACAAAAGATATTTGACGCGTGTGCTTTTTTCATCTAGCGTGCGAATGAACAGCTTTTTCTTATTTGTATTTTCATTCGCTCTAATAGCGTTAAAATGCACTCAGAGTCCTCTGCAATTACCCCCCATCTCTGTCCAAGATGGTTTGAGTGGGACTTACTCAACTAATTCAAAGACTAATCATTAGGGAGCCTTCCTATGTCAAAACCTGCAATTCGAGTTGCTATTACTGGGGCTGCTGGTCAAATCGGCTATTCGCTCTTATTCCGCATTGCCTCTGGCGACATGCTGGGCAAAGATCAGCCTGTTATTTTGCAGCTTTTAGAAATAGAACATGAAAAGGCGCAAAAGGCCCTAAAGGGCGTGATGATGGAGCTCGATGATTGTGCCTTCCCTTTGGTGCAGGACATTATTCACTCTAGCGACCCTCACGTGGCGTTCAAGGATGCTGATGCCGCCCTGCTGGTAGGCGCACGCCCCCGCGGACCAGGCATGGAGCGCAGCGACTTGCTCAAATTCAACGCTGAAATATTTACCGCCCAAGGTCGGGCACTCAACGAGGCCGCCAGTCGCGATGTCAAGGTTTTGGTCGTAGGTAACCCCGCGAATACAAACGCCTACATTGCCATGAAATCAGCCCCAGACCTGCCCGCTGAGAACTTTACAGCCATGCTTCGTCTGGATCACAACCGTGCATTGACCCAATTGGCTCAAAAAGCAAATGTTCCCGTGGCCGATATAGAAAACCTCATTGTTTGGGGCAACCACTCACCCACCATGTACCCCGACATACGCTTTGCACAGGCCAAGGGCGAGTCACTGGCAGATAAAATCAATGACCAAGCATGGGTAGAAAATACCTTTATCCCCACCGTAGCCCAGCGTGGCGCTGCCATCATCGAGGCCCGCGGGCTCTCATCAGCAGCATCGGCCGCCAACGCTGCCATTGACCATATGCGTGATTGGTTCCTAGGCTCTAATGGCAAGTGGGTCACCATGGGCATTCCTTCGGATGGTTCGTATGGTATTCCTGAGGAGATCGTCTACGGCGTACCGGTCATCACCGAAAACGGTACCTATCGCCGCGTCGAAGGGCTTGAAATAGATGATTTTTC
>JAJYTK010000023.1 GCA_021793095.1 Pseudomonadota bacterium | reverse complement strand
CACCTTGCCAATGGCTGACACCCCCAGACCCACTAAATCATGATCTGCTCGTGTGGTGTAGCCTTGGAAATTACGCTGCAAACTGCCATCCAGTTGGGCTTGATTTAATTCGTCAGTCGGCAAAGAAAAATGATCCAAGCCAATATATACATACCCCGCCTCTACTAGCGCGCGGGCGGCCAGTAAAAACAAATCAAGACGCTCATGCGGGCTGGGCAGATCCTCTGCTTTGATCAAGCGCTGTGCTTTGAAACGCTCGGGCAAATGGGCATAGTTGTACAATGCAATGCGTTCGGGACGCAGTTGCAGCAGCAAACGAACGGTTTCCTCAAAACTCGAAATGTTTTGCTTGGGGAGCCCATAGATCAGATCCGTATTGATTGAATCAAAGCCCGCAGCCCGAGCAGCAAAGACCACCTGTTCGACTTGCTCATAAGGCTGAATACGGTTGACGGCCTGCTGAACGCTTGGGTTAAAATCCTGTACGCCAAAACTGCAGCGATTAAAACCATAGCCGGCGAGATTTGACAACGTATCTGCATTCACCGTACGCGGGTCAATCTCAATGCTCAGCTCGGCATCGGGCATAAATTGAAATCTTTGCTGTAGCCCGGTCATGAGCATTTTTTGCTCATCGGGATCCAAAAAGGTCGGGGTCCCCCCACCAAAGTGCAGCTGCCCTAGTTGGGTGGCCTGACCCAAATAAGGCAACACCATATCTGCTTCTTTGAGCACATACTGAACGTATTCGGACGAACGTGTATGATCTTGGGTAATTATTTTGTTACATGCGCAAAAATAGCATAATGAAGCACAGAATGGCAGGTGCACGTACAATGATAGCGGGCTGGCCTGCCCACCCAATGTTGCCCGCTGCTGTAGCGCACGGATGTATTCATCGGGTGCAAACGGCTCGTGAAACCTATCGGCAGTGGGATATGAGGTATAGCGCGGCCCCGAGCGGTCAAAACGCTCGATTAACGGGCGGGAAAAACTCAATTCCTGTAACGATTGCTGGGTGACGTCCTCGGTCTTGTTAGGCTGCATAATTAATGATTGACCTTACGGTTTGGTAATAAAAAAGCAAACAAATCAAGCTATTCTATCAATTATGGTTGGCTACAATCCCACTGTCGTTGATTTCTATCAATTAAGCACTGATTATCTAAAAAAAGGAAAACTCTTGTCTGTATTTGCGGGATCCCGAGCAAATTATCGTATTATTAAAGGCTATTTGAATTACTACGGTTGTCTGGTTTAATGTATTTGGTCCTGATTCTTGTCTTGCCATTTATTGGCAGTCTGATCTCAGCTTTTTTGCCCGCATCGCAACGCGTTTTACAAACCAGCGTGGCCGTAGTTGTCGCGACCTTGTGCACAGTCTGCACATTATTCTATTTGCCCAGCTTCCTCTCGGGCGAGATCCCTGTGGCCACCGCACAGTGGATCCCGGCACATGATTTAAATTTTTCATTACGGCTGGATGGTTTTGCTTGGCTATTTAGCATGATTATCAGCGTGATGGGCGCTTTTATTGCGCTGTATGCGCATTATTACCTCTCGCCCAAAGACCCCATCCGCCGTTTTTATGTGTTTCTGCAAATTTTCATGGGCTCCATGCTGGGCGTGGTCCTCTCAGGCAACCTAATACAGCTCGTCATTTTTTGGGAGCTCACTAGCCTGTCATCCTTCATGCTGATTGCGTACTGGTACCATCGACGCGATGCGCGCCGTGGTGCGCGGATGTCTTTGATCATTACGGGGGGTGGCGGGCTTGCGCTCTTGGCGGCGATGTTAATGGTGGGCCAAATTGTCGGTTCCTTCGATTTGCAGGCTGTACTGGATTCAGGCGACACCATCCGCAATCATCCCTGGTACCGCATTTTAATTGTGCTCTTTGCCTTAGGGACGCTGACCAAAAGCGCCCAATTTCCTTTCCATATCTGGTTGCCACGCGCCATGGCGGCCCCCACCCCAGTATCTGCCTATTTGCATTCAGCCACCATGGTCAAGGCAGGGGTGTTTTTAATGGCCCGCTTTTGGCCCGCATTGGCAGGGACCCCAGAATGGCTATGGATTTTTGGCACAGCCGGCCTGATTACATTGACCTTGGGCGCTTATGTCGCCACCTTTCAACGTGATATGAAAGGAGTGCTCGCATACTCTACCGTGAGTCACCTGGGTTTGATTACTTTATTACTAGGGCTCAATACACCGCTGGCCTTAGTCGCAGGGGTTTTTCACATCATCAACCACGCAACCTTCAAAGCCTCACTCTTTATGGCGGCAGGCGTGGTTGATCACGAGACAGGCACACGCAATTTAAATCGTCTTTCTGGTTTACGTCATGTCATGCCCATCACGGCGACACTGGCGACTATTGCTGCGGCGGCAATGGCTGGGGTGCCCTTGCTGAATGGCTTTATCTCAAAAGAAATGTTCTTTGAGCAAACGATCGCAGCCACCCATGGGCAATGGGATCATTATTTATTACCCGCCTTTGCGGTCATCGCCGGCACCTTCAGTGTGGCCTATTCACTCAGGCTGATCATGCAAGTGTTTTTTGGCCCACTCAAAACACATGAACTGCCACGTCAGCCCCACGAGCCCCCAATGCTCATGCTGATCCCCAGCATGATTTTGGTCGTGCTATGCCTGGTGATCGGTGTTTTTCCCAATGAAACGGTCAAGCCTTTCCTCTATCACACGGTTGCATCTATCCTCGGGCAACAAACCCCGAGCTATAGCATTGCTATCTGGCATGGATTTAATTTTCCACTCTTAATGAGCATTTTGGCCATTTTAGGTGGCATCTTGGTGATTTACATTTTGCAGCGCAGTGTGGCGGGTCGAGTCAACCGCGCACCCATCATTGCCCGCTTTAATGGCCGACGAATTTTCGAAGCTATTGTCTATTGGGTGGAGGGAATGGCGGAACAGCTGCTGCAGTATCTCTATACCAACCGACTGCAGCCCCAGGTCTTTCTAATTGTCTGCTTGGCTATTTTGGCCGCAGCCTTGCCCGTATGGATGGGTCAATGGATATGGCCCAAAGCCTGGCAGCAATTTGATGTGTTATTTCTCTTGTTATGGATTGTTGGGGCCGCCAGTGCCATCGGAGTTGCTTATTTTGCTAAATTTCACCGCCCCGCCGCATTGCTATTATCAGGAGCGGCCGGCTTGGTCACCAGCATTACTTTTGCCTGGCTCTCTTCGCCCGACCTCGCTCTCACACAGCTCACCGTTGAAGTGGTCACTGTGGTACTCATTTTATTAGGGCTGCGCTGGCTGCCCAATCCACAGCCTGAGTACCCCGAGGGAATACCTCTCAAAAAACGTTTACGTCGGCGCCGCGATTTGATTTTGGCCATCATCTCGGGGGCCTGCATGTCCTTACTCGCCTACAGCATGATGAATCGCCCACATCCCGGCGGCGTGAGTAGCTTTATGGTAGAAAATGCCCTGGCCCTGGCGGGAGGATCCAACGTCGTTAATGTGATTTTGGTGGATTTCCGTGGTTTTGATACCTTTGGGGAAATTACGGTGCTGGGTATTGTGGCATTGAGCGTTTACGCGCTGCTGCGACGTTTCCGCCCACCAGTTGAAACGGTAGCCATTCCACTGGCACGCCGCCAGCGACAACCCAATTTATTGCAAACCGTATTTGAGGAACCCGATCCAGCGGCCCCTTTACCCGAAGGGGTGATGAAATTCCCCGCTCTGCTGGTCCGTCTGCTGATGCCTATCGCGGTATTAATGTCTATTTACTTTTTATTGCGTGGGCACAACCTGCCTGGCGGTGGTTTTGTCGGCGGCTTGATCATGGCAACTGCCATTATCTTGCAATATATCGTGAGCGGTGTGGTTTGGGTTGAGCACCGCCCACTGATCCACCCAAAAATTTGGATCGCGCTGGGCATGCTCACCGCTGGGGGATCCGCGCTGGTTGTTTGGCGTTATGCAGAACCCTTTTTAACTGCTCATGAGTGGAGCGTACACTTACCATTCGTGGGTGAAGTACATTTATCTAGCGCTTTATTTTTTGATCTGGGCGTTTATATGTTGGTGGTCGGCTCGGCGGTGTTGATGCTCGTTGCATTAGCGCACCAATCTTTACGTTTTTACCGCAAACTGCCCCACGTCCATCATTTATTACTCAAGAAAAAGGCATCACCATGGAATTAGTTTTGTCTATCGGCATAGGTATTTTGGTTGCCGCTGGCGTTTGGCTCGTGCTGCGCCAACGGACATTTCAATTCATCATGGGTTTGTCTTTACTTTCTTATGCCGTCAATCTTTTTATCTTTTCAATGGGTCGCCTCCAGGTAGGCAAAGCCCCACTGGTTTCTGACGAGACACTGGCTGATCCCAGTCTCTATGCTGACCCCGTCCCCCAAGCCTTGGTATTAACAGCCATTGTCATTGGGTTTGCGACCACCGCACTCTTTTTAGTGGTTTTACTGGCCAACAGGGGGTTTTCTGGCACTGACCATGTCGATGGGCGTGAGGAGAGCCAAGAGTGAAGCAAATGCTGTTCGCCAATCTGCCCATCTTGCCCATTGCCATCCCCCTACTAACGGCGGGGCTCATGCTGCTCTTTAATGAGCAGCAGCGACGTGCCAAAACCATCTTAGGACTGATGTCCTTTGCCAGCCTTATTTGGGTTTCTTTGCTGCTAATCCAGCTCACTGATGGTGCCATGAACAGCGACTGGGTGAATAAGGTGGGGGTATACCTGCTGGGTAATTGGCCGGCGCCCTTTAGCATCGTCATCGTCGTCGATCGCCTGGCGGCAATGATGCTGCTCTTGACCTCAATACTGGCCACCTTTACTTGGTTATACGGCACCTCGCGCTGGGATCGACGGGGCGTGCACTTTCACCCCCTCTTTCAGCTGATCGTGATGGGCCTAAACGGTTCTTTTTTGACCGGCGATTTATTTAACCTCTTTGTGTTTTTTGAGGTCTTCTTGGCGGCCTCCTATGGGCTAATGCTCCATGGCTCAGGAAAAGAGCGCGTCGCCTACGGGATGCATTACATCGCCGTCAATCTGCTGTCCTCTTTCTTGTTACTGATCGCCATCGCACTTATTTATGGCCTGACCGGCAGTCTAAATATGGCTGAAATAGCGGCGCACGCCGCCATCCTCAAAGGTGCCGATCGCAGTCTCTTTGAGTTAGCCGCAGCAGTTTTAGGCGTCGCCTTTTTAATTAAGGCAGCGGCATGGCCTCTAAACTTTTGGTTGATCGGTGCGTATTCCAATGCTAGTGCCCCTGTCGCTGGATTATTCTCTATCATGACCAAAGTTGGGGTTTATGCCCTTTTGCGCATCGGTTCATTGCTCGAGCCTTCGGGCGCGCCTGCAGCATTTGGAGGCGAATGGATGTTCCCAGTGGGCATCGTCACCTTGGTATTTGGCACTATTGGGATGCTGGCCACCCACCAACCCGAACGTTTGGCCAGTTATTGTATTGTGATTTCTTCAGGCACTCTTTTGGCTGCTCTGGGCATGCCTGGGGTCATCCTCACGGCGCCTGCATTATATTATTTATTAAGTTCGGTATTGGCTGTCGGTGCTTTTTTCTTATTACTTGAAATGATCAACCGCTTACAGCCCTTTGGATCCGAGCTATTGGCCGTCAGCGAAGATGCTTTTGATCTGCGTGACCTCGGTGATGAAGAAGGGTTGGAAGATACAGTAGGGATTCCTTTCCCCATTCCTATGGTATTTTTAGGTATGGCATTCTTTGCCTGCGCCTTGCTGATTATTGGCCTGCCTCCTCTATCAGGTTTTGTTGCCAAATTTAGCCTATTGTCCGCGGCATTATTTAGCTCTGGGGCAACCAGCAGTGCCTGGGTACTGACAGGCGTCGTTTTATTATCCGGCTTTGCTGGGATTATGGCCTTTTCGCGTATGGGCATTCACCTTTTTTGGGCAGTACAAGAAACCGAATTGCCGGCCTTGCGTTTTACTGAGGTACTGCCGGTATTAGCATTACTGACCTTTTGTGCTGCCTTGGCCATTTGGGCTGGCCCAGTCAGCAATTACCTCGAACAAACCGCCCATTATTTAGGGCAGCCCAATCTTTACATCGATGCAGTATTATCGCAGGATTAACCTAGGGCCAACCACCATCCATAGCTATGAAACGATCTTTGCTCCAGCGCCTTAACTTTCTAAACTTGCCCATCCTACTCTTTATCTTGTGGATGTTGTTGCAAGAGCATTGGACGATTGGCCAAATCGTCTTGGGTGCTTTTTTGAGTATCGCTATCAGCATTGCCGCTTGGCCCTTTCGGCCCATCCGAGCCACCCTGCAACACCCCTTGATTGCGCTGCGTTTAATTTGGCATGTGGCCGTTGATATTGCCAAGTCTAATTATGATGTAGGACGGATTGTATGGCGTGGTCAAAAGGCCAAAGCAACCCCCGGGTTTTTAGATATTCCGCTGCGCATCCGTGACCCGCATGGGTTGGCTGCGTTGGCTTGCATCATTACTTATACACCGGGTACGGTCTGGGCAGGCTACGTAGAAGAATCCAATTTACTCACTTTACACATCCTCGATCTTAAGGATGAGCAGTTTTGGCTCGATGTCATCCAAAAGAGATATCAAGAACCACTCATTGAGATTTTTGAATGAATAGTATTATTCTTTGGGCGAGCTCTTTTGCGCTGCTGTGCTTTAGTCTGGGCATGCTTATCGCCTGCTATCGGCTTTGGACGGGCCCAACCGCGGCCGATCGTGTATTAGCACTCGATGCTATGTATAACAACGGCCTGCAGGCGCTCCTCGCCTTAGGTTTACAAGTACATGCTGAATTTTATTTTGATATGGCGCTCATGATTGCACTATTTGGTTTTGTAGGTTCGGCTGCAATGGCCAAATTTCTCTTGCGCGCTGAGGTGATCGAACCATGACCTCACTAGAACTTATCATCAGCATTGCAGCAGCCGTTCTAATCGTTTTGAGCGGGATGATTACTTTTACCGGCACATTGGGCCTGGTGCGTTTGCGTCATTTTTACTCACGCATGCATGCACCCACTCTGGGCAATACTCTCGGGGTTTTTTGCATGCTGCTGGCATTGATGCTGGTCTTTGGCTTTGTCCATAAAAAATTTATCATCCATCCGCTGATCATTACCGCGCTGCTTATTATCACTTCCCCAGTCACTGCTATTTTATTAATGCGCGCAGGAATTAAACGCGAGCGCCATGAACCACTGACCATTTATGCCCCTGATGAACCGGGCACTATGGATTTACCCACCAAGGACACGCGTTTGATCACCGAATCCACACAAGAAACCATGTCACCCACTGACCATCCGCGCCCAGAGGACACATCTAGTTAACCACTGTTAATTAACTGACATAGATTAAAGGCTAGACTAAAAGTAGTGCCTTATAATTGATAGATATGAGTATGCCGCATGAGGCTGCGGTCTCTATCACAACAAGGAGTCATACATGAGAAAACAATCTTTTAGTCGCCGATTCACTCAGTTGACCAAACTTGGCGTAATAGGTAGCGCTTTGATGTTTGGCTTGGGTAATTATGTCCTTGCACAGACTCCTGCTACCGCCCAAGAGGCCTACGAAGAGGCCATTCAGGAATGCAAGCAAATCACAGATGAAGCGAGCCGCCAAAACTGCCAACGCGATGCCGCTGCCGCCCTACAAGAGGCACGCAAAAACCCAGATAAATACAAAATACTGGACGAGCAGGTGTTATTAGAGAACCGCACGGCCCGCTGTGATGCCTTGCCCGCTGGGCAACGAGAGTTGTGCATCCAAAATATGCAAGAGGCTGACAATACACAAATTACAGGCTCGGTCATCGGCGGTGGGGTACTGCGCCGCACGACCATCACAGAGCATGGGGAGTCCTATACTGTCCCAGTGAGTGAGCTACCCGAAAATTACCAAAATGATCCCAATCATCGAATCACCATTAAAAGATCCGATGAGGCTGATCAATCCACCCTCCCGAGCGCTACTGACCCGGCCCAAGAGCGCCCGACTAGCAATACTTCTGAGCCTCTAAAAGCCAAAGAAGAATATGGCGCTCATCCCATACGCTAGTACACCACAACGACTTTTTTATTTTCTTTTAATCGGCTTTGGCTTGGGTGACAAAGCCGATTTTATTTAACCCTGCCTCTTTGAGCGCACTCATAGTTTCTGCCACTAGGCCATAATTAACTGCTTCATCAGCTCGGATCCGTACCTCCATTTCCTGAGCTTGTGACTGGTATCGCTCTAAAAACTCAGGTAAAGCTGACATTTCAACCAACGTATCAGCAAAGAACACCTCGCCCTCCGCCGTAATGGTCACATCTAAAGATTCCTGCTGGGTATCTATTGCCTGCGCATTCACCTGAGGCAGCTGCACATTAATTGAATGTGTAATCAAAGGCGCTGCAATTAAAAATATAACCAATAGCACCAGCATGACATCAATCAGGGGCACCATATTGATTTCTGCACTGGCACTTTGATTGCTGCCGCTATGTGCATCAAAACTTCCAAAAGACATTTTTTGATCCTTTTATAAAATAGCGCTCTATCTAAAAATGCTGCGCCAGACGCAATCAAACTTTATGCGCCCTTGCCGTTTTTAGTACCCATGGTTAAAAACGTATAGAGATCGTGGGCAAAGGCATCTAAACGCGCCAAATAAACGCGGTTAGAACGAATAAAAGCGTTATAAGCAATCACTGCGGGAATAGCCACAGCCAAGCCCAGACCCGTCATGATCAGCGCCTCGCCCACCGGTCCGGCGATATTACTCAAGGCGACATCGCCACCCAGGCCAATATTCACCAAAGCGTGATAAACGCCCCATACGGTTCCAAACAAACCCACGAAAGGTGCGGTGGAAGCGATGGACGCCAAAACAGTTAAACCGTTTTCTAATTTGGCCGTTTCCTCTGCAATAGATTTACGCATAATGCGCATGATAAACGTCTCATTGCCTGCCTGTTCGGCCAGGCTCTTGTTCGCATGTTCTACTTGCTGCGCACGGGCATTCAACGCTTGATAAGCCAAGGCAGAAAAAGAATCTTTAATATTATTTTGGGCCAATTTATTTTCCACTTGGTCGAGCGATGTTGCGCTCCAAAAATCATCCAAAAAGCGCCGCGCGTGTCGCTTTAACCGCAGGTGGTTTAGGCCCTTAAAAATAACCAAATACCAAGTAATGACAGACATCACTAACAAAACCACAAATAGGCTCTGCCCTACCCAGTCACTCTGCTCTACAAAATGCAAAAATCCCATATCTGCATTTTGAACGGAATCGAGCGCCATTTCTTCT
>JAJYTK010000022.1 GCA_021793095.1 Pseudomonadota bacterium | reverse complement strand
TAAACATGTAGAACTGCCTGTGGAGGGCTTGCGGACGGGGGTTCAATTCCCCCCGGCTCCACCAACATTTTTTATACCTAACCGCTGCTAGCGGTTTTTTTTATGCCTATTCAATACGCGTATGGTGCGCTGCCGTGGCAGACTATCCTTAGAAACCATACCTTGTATCAATTCCTCTTGGCAGCCTATGATTCCCATTCTGATGTACCACCAGGTTGATATACCTGCAGCCAAAGGCACTCCTTTTCGCAGCCTCACTGTCCACCCTAAGCGCTTTACCAGCCAAATGAGGTGGCTCAAAAGATTGGGCTATACCGGCTTGAGCATGCGCGATCTGATGCCCTATGTGCGCGGCGAGAAACAAGGCAAGGTGATTGGCCTGACCTTTGATGATGGTTATCACAATGTTTTTAAAAACGCTTTACCAGTACTCAATGAGCTCGGTTTTACAGCGACCAATTACATCGTGAGTAATCATCTGGGCGGTACCAACTTTTGGGACGCCGATAATGGCGTGCCCAGCAGTACGCTCATGAATCAAGACGAAATCATCCAATGGCTAGAGGGCGGGCACGAAATTGGCTCGCATACCCAAGATCACGTCCACCTACCCCGCATTGCCCCAGCCGAGGCAAAAAAACAAATTGCCCAGTCAAAAACAGATCTAGAGCAATTATTAGGCACCAAAATTGACTCCTTTTGTTATCCGTATGGGCACAAAACGGCAGAAATCGAGCAGTGGGTGGCAGACAGCGGCTATGATAATGCCACGACCACCGCACGCGGACTGGCACTGACTGAGGATGACCCTTTTGATTTGCCCCGCGTGAACATTACACGCTCAACGCATATATTTCATTTTCTGCAAAAATGCCTGACAAAAAAAGAACACCAAAAGCGTCGGCGCTAACCTCTTTACCCCCTCTGAGCATTGCGTTTGTGACCACCCGTTTTGGTCAACAATTCGGGGGCGCCGAGGCCTATGGCGTCGAATTGATGCGTGAGCTCTCCAAGCGCCATCAAGTCACTGTGATCGGCTACGAATATGATCCCCAAAGTGCACTTGAGCTGCCATTTATCGCGGTATCCATCAGCGACCACCTACCCAGTTGGATCCGCTCTTTTTTATTTGCCAAAAAAGTCCAGCGCATCCTCAAGCAGCACCCCTTTCAAATCGTCCACTCTCATGTGGGTGGATGGTGCGGTCATGTCGATGTTCTCCACGTCCGCTCAGCCTTTTACCGTTGGTTTGTCGCACCCAAATTCATCAAGCGTTTGCGTAATTTTCTAAGCCCTCGCGCACAAATGTATCGTTGGCTTGAAAAAAATCGCATTCACCAACAACCGCAGCGTTGCACGGTGATGGTATCAGAGCAGATCAAGGAACAAGTTCAAAGCGCCTATCACACTGATTTTAACTTTCCTGTGATCCCCCCCGGGGTGCATATGCCCCAAACAGACGCCGACACGCGCGCCCAAACCAGAGAGCGCCTCGGCATACAATCAGGCGATGTACTTTGTCTGCTGGTGGCCCGTAATCCCGAGCGCAAAGGCCTCAATACCTTGCTCGAGGCATTACCTCAGCTACCCGAACACACCAAGCTGCTCATCGTTGGGGTCCGTGCTCATCAACGAACAATGTACGAACAGATTGTAGCGAGACATCAACTCAAAGATCGGATTCTCTTTGTGACGCAGACCACCGATATCAGCCCCTATTATCAAGCAGCCGATATCTACGTGCACCCCACATTAAATGATAGCTTTGGTATGGCCCCACTAGAGGCGATGAGCTATCGTTTGCCCGTCATCATGAGTAGCCCACAATACTGTGGCTTTGCTCACTACGCCCAAGACCAAAAAAATGCCCTGCTATTACAAGATCCCAATAGCGGCCAAGAGCTCAGCCAAGCATTACGCCATTTACTCGAGGATGCTGAGTTGCGCGATCGCCTGAGACGCGGAGGACGACAATTAGCTGAACAGTTTGACTGGTCAAATATTGCCGCTGATTTTGAAAAAATCTATGCCCAAATCCTCTGCCACCGGGCGGGCATATCCGCTCCCACAAGCCCTGTGGATTAGAGCGGGAGAGCCTGCCCCCTCTAAACAGCGCAAAAACCAACCGTCTCAAAGGCTAAATTTGATTTGGAATATATTGAGCAAAAAGTGCATCCGCATGCTGCACCCAGTTTTTATTGGCCTGAGGGCTTGCAGGACTAGGATGCAGTAAATACTGCACCTCGGTGTCGGCGCCCATCACTGTCCGGATTCGTTGTTCGGCATAGCGGCCAATCCCTACGAGGACGCGAGGCTGCAGACATTCAATCACTGCGCGCAAGGCGGCATCACAAAGAGGGGTCAGGGCATCACGTTCGGCTTTTTTAAGTTTTTCAGGAATTAAATTTCTGCCCTGGCCTAAAAAGAGCAGCGGACAATAATTCCAAACAAAAGCCTGCTCAAAGAATTTCTGTGGGGTCACAAATCTCTCTTGAGCCCACCCCCACAGCCGTTGTCCGCTTCCCTCGCGTCGATGGCATTCCATGCCCAAAATAGGATATTTAGGATGTTGCTCAGGTAAGGGGCCAGATAGAGGCGCGCACAACTGCAACCACTGAGTAACAAAACCAATATCCCCAAAAGGGATCCCCGTTTGGGCCATTCCCCAGGGGCCTGGATTCATCCCGACCATCAAAATCCGTCCTTGCTGCCCACCATAACGCCGGATATATTCCTCATGATTTGCCCAAGCATAATCAAGAGGGTTATAGACATGAGACGGTGTTGTCCACTTTAGCTGATCCAGTGCCTGAGACAGTTCTCGGCTAATTTCCAACATGCGATCTGCACTCATTCTGTTGACCTGATTTTTTTCCATAAAGGTTTCGCTACTGATGCAGCATTTAATAAAAATACGTCTTCGAGCACCTCAGCGAGCTGTCGAGCATGGGCAATTTCATATAACTCTTCGTTGCCATCGCTATCTACCTGCCGTAAACGCCGATTAAGCAATGCTGCCCGGCCTCCACCAGGCAAGGCCCGTGAAACGGATAACTGATAAGTAAAATGAGTATCTGCGTGCGTTTGGGTGTACCAATTAGCGACCTTTTGATCGGCTGGGTGCATGATCTCATGTGGATTAAATTCATAAAGGTCTTGCCACTGCTCATCTGTCTGAGCCTGATAAAACCAACGATCACCTTGAGGCTCAAACCGCCGCACACCATGGGGCGTTGGCTGCGGCGTCAACCCCTGCAGTAACAACGCTGCAGTCAAAGAATAAGACCCAAAGCCCACATCACTGAACCAGCGCTGTCCATTAAGATCGATCAAGCAAAACAAATGGGTCCGCGCAGGCACTTGGGCACGATCATCAAGCCCTAAGCGTACGCGCCCCCCACCCGGTTGAGCACTAAACCCCAAAAAGCGCAATACCCATAAAAACAATAAATTTTGTTCAAAACAATAGCCCCCACGTCGCTGCGTAATCAATTTACGCACAATTTCGTCGGGACGCAAACTGATCTCATGACCCAAAAGAACATCAATATTCTCAAAGGCGATGCTTTGGCTATGGGCCAGTGTCAAAGCAGACAACGTACGCGCATCAAGGCCTAAGGGTCCTTCATAATTAATGCGCCGCAAATAAGCATCTAAAATAGAATTTGTTAGATTATTCATAATAGCTATGAGTTGAGGACGTGAGCCATGACGACATCATCAATGAACAACCATAAAACCATCGCCATTTTACACGGCGACATTACCACCATTGCGGCCGATGCCATCGTTAACTCAGCCAACGAAACCTTATTGCCCGGTGGCGGGGTCAGTGGTGCCATCCACCAGGCCGCCGGCCCCACCGTGGCTGATGCCTGCCTGCAATACTATAACGCCCACGGCGAACAATCCGCTGGGGCCGTCATACCTACCTCAGCGGGGCAACTGCTCGCGCGTTATATCCTGCATGCGGTCGGCCCTCGGTGGCAAGGCGGTCAGCACAAAGAGGCTGAACAACTCGCAACCACCTACCAAAACGTCATTCAAGTCGCCGACGAACTGGGTCTGCGTAGTGTGTCCATACCGGCGATTTCGGTAGGCATTTTTGCTTTCCCTTTAGCAGCGGCGACAGAAATTGCTCTCAACACTCTGACACAGGCCCTTCAAAAAAGCCATCATGTCCGCACCGTTTTACTGGTATGTTTTAGTCAGGAAATTACGCAAACCTATGCCCGTATCGGTGCCTCAATCCCCCTAGCAAAAGAGGTACAGATACTGAACCTTAGCCCTGGCTATTAAAAATCTATTGACGGCTTAACTAATCAAGCTTATTTCACGCCCCTCTTTCCCGGCGCGCCTCTGCTTAGCACAGCCTGCGTACCTAGTATTTATACTAGGTGCTGAAAGCCAAAAGGATGTTATAATTAATAGATATTTTGCGTTATCCACGCGCTCCAAATACATCGTAAAGCGCCCCGCAGCCGCCTAAAAATTATTACTCAAAAGGCTTATTTATTTCGCGGCAACAGCTGCAGCTGTCAACACGGGGGCAGACAATTAGATAAACACAATTCCAATATAAAAAAGGAGCAACAATGAAAATAATGTATCCTACTGATCTCGTTGCTCGTCCCGAGCATCAACATTTGAATCACAACGACATTCGTTTGGGTGATACTGTTTATGTGCAGCCTAAAAATGGGCCCAAGATTGCCGCCAAGGTCATCTATAACGCCTATCTTTTTGGCAGCAAAACTTTTACCGCAGATGCCCAAGACCCAGTCCATGGTCGCCGTCTGCGTATGCGTTTCCGCTTACAAGACATTCATCACGTGGTCCCCAATACACCCCTCAACTAGGTGTTCAACTCATGGGGCCTCTTGGCCCCTATTAACCGCTGTTTGCTGATTCTTTAACCCCTCCTCTTTAATCTTTCCTTTTAATTTATTCCTGTCCCAACTGAACACTTTTTCACGCTCGACTTGCCCTTGCCCAAGCCTGAGGGCAAAATAGCGGCTAATTTAAATTTACCTTTTCATCATTTGGGGGCACCATGAAAAAGGTTTATCTTGCCGGTCCTGATGTGTTTGCCAGCGATGCCGCCGAACGGGCGGAACAACATAAATCCCTATGCCGCATGCACGGGTTTGAACCCTTACACCCTGTTGATCAGGTAGAACCCACCGCACAAAGCATCTATCAGCACAATGTCGAATTAATCCAACAGGCTGACGCAGTCATTGCTAACGCCAACCCCTTTCGGGGGGCCGAGCCCGATTCGGGTACTGTATTTGAGATTGGTTATGCAGTGGCATTGGGCAAACCCGTCGTCATCTATATCCAAGAGCCACTCACCACCGTTAAAACCGTTGAAAAGTTCTATGGCCCTGTTTACTACGATCAGGTCCGAGAGCAATGGGTCGATCAAAGCGGCTACATGGTCGAAGACTTTAACCTACCCCTCAACCTCATGCTCAGCATCCCCTGTGAGGTCGTTTCGGGTGGCGTATTAGAGGCTTTGCTGGCCTTACAAAAAAAGTGGTACGACTAATTTCTCACTCCTCATTTATCGCTCACTCTCAATAATAAAAAGCCCTCTTTTTGTGGCTTAACGACACCTTTAAAACAACATACCAGACATAAAACCCATACTTTCTTTGTGGTTATCCTTTGGCTTGATATAACTCAATCGGCCTTAGTTTTTTTGTGTATATGCTTATAACCAGGGTTTAGATATGTTTTATGCTGCTTCAAAAAGGAATGTCGTATGCCTTACCCAAAAGAACACACACCCGACCTCCCTCAAAAAGGTAAACGGGGCTTTTTAAAACAATTACTTGGATTAGGGGCGACCGCCACGGTCATCCCCATTCAACCGGTCAGCGCTCAAATCAATGAGCAACCTCAACGTCGCCCAGGCATTGATGGTAAACGCTTTGCCATGGTCATTGATTTGCGCAAATGCATTGGCTGCCAAGCATGCACCGTCAGCTGTTCCGTCGAAAACTTACCCCCCATCGGCCAATTCAGGACCACTGTGCTGCAATACGAGGTTGAGGACTATGACGGCGACCAGCCCGCCATGTTCAACCTACCGCGGCTATGCAACCACTGTGATAACCCTCCCTGTGTCCCCGTCTGCCCGGTAGAGGCGACCTTCCAACGCGAGGACGGTATTGTGCTCGTTGATAACGAACGCTGTGTGGGCTGCGCTTACTGTGTGCAAGCCTGCCCCTACGATGCGCGCTTTATCAACGAAGAGACCAAAACAGCTGATAAATGCACCTTTTGTGAGCACCGCTTAGAGGTCAATCTGCTGCCTGCCTGTGTAGAAACCTGCATCGGTGGCGCACGCATTATTGGTGATCTCAATGACCCTGACAGCACCATTAATCAAGTGCTACGCGAAAACAAAGACGATATCAAAGTCCTCAAGCCAGATATGAATACCCAACCCCGCGTATTTTATATTGGCCTGCCTGATGACTTTGTCGATGGCGTCGAGGGCCAAACCAGTGTTCGCCTGGTCACTGAACTTTAAAAGGAGCCCAAGATGAAAATCATTGAAATCCTCACCCCCGCATATGATGCGGCCTGGCTTCCTTGGGCTGTCCAGTACTTTTTCCTGGTTGCCATTGCCACGACCACAGCCATCACGGTCGCCTGTATCAGCTTTACCGATACCCATAGTCCAGCACGCCGCATCTTGCCAGCGGCGGTGACTGTCTTGGTGGTGACGGCGATAGTGGCACCCATTGCATTATTTGCAGACCTACAACAGCCCGGTCGGTTTTGGCATTTCTATGCCTACTTTAGTCCGCAGTCCTGGATGTCCATTGGCGCATTCTTATTGCCTGTATTTGTATTGCTTTCTTTGCTTTACGGCGTTTTCTGGTGGTTTAACCAAGAAAGCCTCTTGCGCTTTAGCAGCATACTTTTACTGATTTCTGCAGTCAGCGTACTCATCTATACCGGCGCCGAGGTCATGATTATCCGCGCACGCCCCCTCTGGCATACATTTTTCCTGCCTGTGAATCTGGCTTTAACAGGATGGCTGGCCAGCTTGGGCGCTATTCTACTCGTCGCGCGTTGGACACCTAGTGGTCTGAGCGCCCTACCTGCTGGACTCATGCGACGCCTCAGCTTGGCAGCCTTAGTATTGCTGGCCATGAGCGCCTGTGGCTGGGTATTGGCAGGGATCACAGGGACCGAGCCATCTTTTAACGCCGCAATGGAACTTTTTAGTACCTACCCAACCTGGCGCAGTAGTCTTTATGGTTCTGTTATTTTGGCCCTCATTTTAACGATCTTACTCAGTGCCCGCCCTGAGCGTATTTGTCAGCCATGGCACTCTCTGCTATGCGCTCTGGTCATGATGGGCTCTGCCTGGGTATTTCGTTGGATCATTCTCATGAGTGTACAAGGTGTGCCCAAATACGGTGCGGGGCTTTATTTGCAAAGCATGCCCCTTGATAGCGATGGGCTGATGGGGATGGTGGGTATCTTTGGACTATGCGTGGCATTACTGGCCGCCTTTACTTGGCTGTTATATCGCTTCCCACGCACCCACGCATTGACCCCCCAGCCCGCATAACGGCCGATAGCGCCATCATCAGCATACGGTTTGGAAAACAGATTTTTGGGAATTTACACAATGAGCAATTCAGACCAACAAAATAAAGATAGACGCAAACTAATTAAGCACGGCGCATTAGCCGCCGGTGGTTTGGCCGCCTTTGCGGCTGGCTACGGGGAAACTTTAGTTAAAACCGCACGCGGGCTCACAAAAGGCACCGCGGGCACCCCCACCAAGGATGCTGTACGCGGCAATGCACGCATCCCTGAGTTTGCAATTAATACCGCCACAGGACAGCTGGAAACACAGCCTGGGCATGTGGTTAGCCCCTCACTTTGTCTTGGTTGCTGGACACAGTGTGGTGTACGCGTCCGTGTCAATCAAGATGAGAATGAAATCATTCGCATTGCCGGAAACCCATATCACCCGCTCGCCACCACCCAGCCTGCGGATATGGATGAGCCCGTAGAAGAGGTGTTTTTACGCCTGGGCCAAGAGCACGGTCTTGAAGGCCGTGCCACTGCCTGCGCCCGGGGGAATGCCATGCAACAACAGGTCAACAGCCCGTATCGCGTGCTCAGCCCCTTAAAACGTGTTGGTAAGCGCGGCGAAGGCAAATGGAAAAAGATCAGTTTTGAACAATTGATAGAAGAAATCTGTGAAGGCGGCGACCTTTTTGGCGAGGGTCATGTGGATGGATTGCGTGCTATTTTTGACCGCGACACCTTAATCGATCCCGATCACCCAGAATACGGCCCACTTTCCAACCAATTGATTGT
Source organism: Pseudomonadota bacterium (assembly GCA_021793095.1). GTDB lineage: Bacteria > Pseudomonadota > Gammaproteobacteria > Burkholderiales > Burkholderiaceae_B > Paenalcaligenes. The sequence goes on along the minus strand of JAJYTK010000022.1, from coordinate 971 downwards.
CACTGATGCTGGTAATGAAGGACGCACCCCTTTGCTGCGCCGCTTTGCCGAGCAATCTTTTGGTACAGTTAACCGCTCTAACCACGGTGCCTACTGCGGACAAACCTTTCGCATCGGGGCTGGGGTGGCTTTGGGCGATGTACGCGGCATGCCGCACGGAAAACCTGACTGGACAAGCGCCCGCTTTGGTCTTTTTATCGGGGCAGCACCCGCTCAGTCTGGCAACCCTTTTCAACGACAGGGGCGCGAGCTGGCCGAGGCTCGAGCACGCGAGGAAAACACCTTTAACTATGTGGTGGTGTCTCCTATTTTGCCGACCTCTTCCAGTTTGGCAGCCGGCACACATAACCGCTGGATTGCGGTCAAACCGGCTTCTGACTTAGCGCTTTGCTTGGGAATGATCCGCTGGATGCTCGAAAACAAGAGCTTCAATCAAGAGGTCCTCTCTCAACCCAGTATGCAGGCAATGAAAGCGGCCGGATTGACCTCCTGGACCAATGCCACTCATCTACTGATTAATGATCCTGAACACCCACGTTATGGCACCTTTTTAAAAGGCAGCGATCTTGGTTGGCCCGTAGAAAGCACCGAAGATGGCGAGGAAACAGATGTATTCATTGTTCAGCGCGCAGATGGCAGCTTGGCGCCGCACACCATTGATCAGCCAGCAGAGCTTTTCGTAGAACGCACAGTAGATGCGGTTAACCTAGGGGAACAGCCCATCAAGGTATGCAGCTCTTTGAGCAAACTATTGGCTGAAGCCCAACAGATGAGCTATGAGGAATACAGTGAGCAGTGTGGCGTTTCTGTTGAGGAAATCCAAGGCTTAGCCCGCGAATTTAGCAGCTATGGCGCCCAAGCGGTTGCCGATGCGCACGGGGGCACCATGAGTGGCGCCGGCTTTTATACTGCTTATGCCATTGGCATGCTCAATACCTTGGTCGGCAACTTAAACGTCAAAGGTGGGAGAT
>JAJYTK010000021.1 GCA_021793095.1 Pseudomonadota bacterium | reverse complement strand
CGATCTGCTCCTGATGCGATGGGTGCTGTTATCGAGCTTCCTCTGGATACGGTGGATACGGGCACAGATGAGGCTGACGAAGAACTCATCAAACCTGAGTGGTTTGATATGGCCAATCACCCCACTGCCACTTTTGAAACTTCTGCTGTCTCCCCTGCTGGAGATGATGACTATACGGTCAAGGGCGTGTTGCAGATTAAAGGGGAAACTCAAGCACTCGAGTTCCCAGTCACTGTGCAGCAAGATGACGCAGGTCGCCTTGTTTTCGAAACCGAGTTTGAGATCGACCGGGGTGATTTTGATGTTGGCTCAGGCAGCTGGTCAGACCCCTCTATCGTTTCTAACGAAGTTAAAGTCAAAGCTCATATTGTCAGTAAATAAAAGCCATTATTTTTTCACTTAATAGGTAGTTTATGTTTAATCACAAAAAAATCGTTTCAACTGCTTGTGCAGCAATCTTTGCCGCTACAGCCAGCGTAGCTGTCGCTGAGCCAGTCACTTACCAGGCTGATCCCACCCATACTTTTGCCCATTTTTCATATGATCATATGGGGCTGAGCCGTCAGAGTAGTTCCTTTGAAAATACCAGTGGCGTTTTGACTTTAGATCTAGAAGAACAAACTGGTGATCTGCAAGTTGAAATCGATTTACGGTCAGTCAATACTGGGGCACAAATCTTTAATGACCACTTACAAGGTGAGGAGTTTTTCGATACTGAAAACCACCCCACCGCAACCTTTGAGTCAACCAAAATTATCTTTGATGGCGATGCACCTGTTGCCGTTGAAGGTGAATTGACCATCAAAGGTATCACCCAAGAGGTTACTTTTGAGTTGGACCATTATCAATATGTAGATGAGCACCCGATGCTTAAGCGCCCTGCCATCGGTGCAAATGCGACCACAACGATCAAACGTACCGAGTTTGATATAGATAAATATGTTCCTGCAGTTTCTGACGAGGTCGTTATCTCGGTTTCTTTTGAGGGGATCGCCCAGGATAATGATGAGGAATAATTACAGTTACTAAAGACTTTGAGCCTCAGGCTTTAAGTCCTGGCCAGTAACTAAAAAGCTCCTGCACGCAGGAGCTTTTTTATTTCCCTAAGAGGTTATTTATCTCATGAGGTATTAAAGGATTTCCTCAACCAGCTCGGTTGGCCGGCAGAGTCTGGCCCCCTTGTCTGTCACCACAAAAGGCCGGTTCATCAAGCGCGGATGCTGCGCGATGGCATCGAGCAACTCGTCATCACTCAATCCTTCATCCTTTAGCCCTAAATCTTGGTATTCTTTTTCATTGGTGCGCATCGCTTCACGAACCTCAAGATTGGCTGCTTGAAATAGAGTGCGCAATTCTTGAACATTTAGAGGCGTTTTAAGATACTCAATAACAGTAGGCTCTATACCCCGCTCGCGCAGCAATGCCAACACTTCGCGGGATTTACTACAACGGGGATTGTGATAGATTTTAACCATAAGATCTCACTTTTTATGTTAGTCTGATAGCTAGTATTGTAGTGAATAAACAAAAAAAATTAATCTATTTAGGAGCAAAAATGATTGACGTATATTACTGGACCACACCCAACGGCCACAAAATAACCATGTTTTTAGAAGAGGCAGGTCTGGATTACGAAATAATCCCGATCAATATTGGTACGGGTGATCAATTCAAGCCAGAGTTTTTACAGATTGCCCCAAATAATAGAATTCCAGCCATCGTTGATCATGCCCCTGCTGATGGCGGCCAAGCCATCTCGGTATTTGAATCAGGCGCCATATTACAGTATTTAGCCGAAAAAACAGGCCAATTTCTACCCACCGAGCTACGAGCACGCGTCCAAGTCATGGAATGGGTGTTTTGGCAAATGGCCGGTTTAGGACCCATGGCAGGACAAAATCATCATTTCAACGTTTATGCCCCCGAGCCTATTCCCTACGCAATTGATCGCTATACGCGTGAAACTAGCCGCTTGTATGGCGTACTAAATAAGCGTTTAGAGGGTCGCGAGTTTATTGTCGATGAGTACTCCATTGCGGACATGGCTTGCTATCCATGGATAGTATCGCATGAGCGGCAAAAGCAAGATCTCAACCAGTTTCCCCATTTAAAAGCTTGGTTTGAGCGTATTCAATCACGCCCTGGGACGCAACGTGCTTATGAAATTGCTGAAAAAATGAATACCGGGCCAAGCGTGAGTGACGAGCGTTCGCGAGCGATACTCTTTGGACAAGACGCCAGTTCGGTCAAATAATCAGCAAGGCAAAGGAATGCGAGTGAATACAAGTATAAAGACTTGGGTGACAGCGGGCTTAATCGGTTTACTTTCTGCCTGTGCAAGCACCAGCCAAGATATTTCGTTGATTCCGACCCAAACGGACGCAATTACCCAGAAAAAGGGTTCATTCACTCAGCCAGCCCAATGGTCAGGACATCAACCGGGCTGCGAGGGCAAATGCCCTTATATTGAGGTAAATTCCCTCGTCTTTCCCGGGCAGCGAGATTTAACAAATCTCGTTGATGAGTCCTTGGCAGCGATGATCAGCGCTTTGGATGGCGATCGAATACAACCCAGCATCAGTGCTTTTGAAGAGTACTATTGGAAGACTGCTGATCATTCTGACGAGGTGCAGTTAGCGGCTAAAACCATTTATAGAAACAAGGCGCTCACTGTGCTGGATTTAGGTGCTTGGCGTTACCACACAGGGGCAGCTCATGGCCTAGCGGCTACCCAATTTATTAATTGGAGCAACACCGATCGCAAAGTGCTGACGATTGAGGATATCGTGCGCCCTCGCAAATTAGAGCAATTTTACGCACTACAACAAAAAGCCCACCAACGTTGGGTAGATAAACTAGATTTGGCCCAAGATGATCCCGAGCAATTTGCTCGCTTATGGCCTTTTCAGCGTACCGAAAATATTGCCTTGACTGATGCGGGTGTATTAGTGAAATATGACCCCTACGCGATTGCGCCCTATGCTGCCGGGATGCCCCAGTTTTTAATACCTTATGATGAATTAAAGGGGGTTTTGCGTAATGATTACCTTCCTCGCCGTGATGAGTAAATAAACACTAAATAAAAAAGCAGTGGGATTTTCCACTGCTTTTTTTGTGCTTGAGATGGCATTAATCAGCTTCGAAAAGGCTCTTGCTGCCGTCGGTATGCCACTCGAATACATCAAATTGGAATTCGTTGAGATCCCCCTGCTCATTCCAGGAAAGCAGCCCAATGGGGGTATCTACCTCATTTTCATGCAACCACTCAGAGACCAAGATAGGGTCATCCTCACCGACTGCCTCGAGTGCAGTAGCAAGGGCTTTAGCGGCGGAAAATGCAGTTAATTGGAAGGCACCACCAGGGTCACGCCCTTTTTCTAGGAAAGCGTCAACGATGGCTTTATTATCAGGCTCTTGGGTAAAGTCAGAAGGCAGCGTGACCAACATGCCCTCAACGGCATCGCCTGCAATGGCATTAATATCAGGGTTACCGGCACCCTCGGGACCCATAAAGGTAATATCTAGATCTTGCTCAGCGCCTTGGCGTAACAGCAAGCCCATTTCCGGATGATAGCCGCCATAGTATACAAACTCTGCGCCGGAGCTCTTGAGTTTGGTAATCACTGCAGAGTAATCAGTATCGCCAGCGTTGATGCCTTCAAACATGACCACATCAACATCGGCCTCATTAAGACGATCGCGCACGGCTTGAGCAATACCCTGGCCGTAGGACTGTTTGTCATGCAACACAGCCACCTTGTTAGGCCTAATTTCGTTAATGATGACCTCTGCAGCAGCGGGACCTTGTTGGTCATCACGGCCAATAGTGCGGAAAATAGTATCGTAGCCCTTTCCTTCGGTCACTGCGGGCGCCGTGGCTGAAGGTGAAATCATGATGATGCCCTCATCATTGTAGATATCCGTGGCAGCGATGGTCGCCCCTGAGCAAACATGCCCGATGACATAGTTAATGCCGTCATTGACGATACGGTTTGCTACCACTGGGCCCTGTTTAGGCTCGCAAGCGTCATCAACCACAACGACCTCGATTTGCTTGCCCAGCACCCCACCTTGCTCATTGGTCAGTTCGACAAAGGTGTTAACCCCCTGCTGAACCATTTCCCCATATTGAGTCAATGGTCCGGTATAAGGACCAGCAATAGCAAAGGTAATGGTTTCGGCCTGGGCTGCCGACATGGATAGGCTCATGCTCAGGCCCAAGGCGGCGGCAACGGGTGTCAGTATTTTTTTCATTTTATCCTCCTCGAATGATGAGGCAACGCCATCATCTTAGGTTTTGTTACATAAAGGTTAGATTAAACTGCGTTAATTAATTTTAATATTGATGCTGATGAGCCACTGGTAAGTGACAGGTGGAGTTTGGGCACACAAAAACCCCCATCACAAAATCAATTGTAATGGGGGTATATATTTTAAGCGAGCATGCTACGTAGCATCCAAGCAGTTTTCTCGTGCACCTCTAGGCGTGCGGTCAACAGATCGGCTGTAGGCTGATCATCAGCAGCGTCAGCACAATCAAAAGCATGGCGAGCCGTGCGCGCGACTGCCTCGTTAGCCTCGAGCAAAGCGCGTATCATTTCCTCGGCACTGAGTACGCTTTGTGGCTCTTTGATTGAGGTCAGTTTACTAAATTCAGCATAGGTGCCAGGGGCAAAATGCCCGAGTGCACGGATGCGTTCTGCGATCTCGTCAAGCGCCTGCCAAGCCTCGGTGTACTGGTCCATGAACATATTGTGCAGGGTGTTGAACATAGGCCCTGTCACGTTCCAATGGAAATTGTGTGTCATGAGATAAAGCGTATAGGTATCGGCCAAAACCTTGGAGAGCTCTACTGAAATTTTAGCGCGATTTTCTTCGTCTATACCAATATCTACAGGAATTGCATCTGTGTGATGTACATTGCTTTTAACGGATTTAGCCATCTTTACTCCTTAATTGGAACAGTACATGTATAAGCTTATCACGGCTATTGCCTAAAAGTGTAATTTACTGCTGATTAAAGATTTAATTAATCGTTAATTTTGTTTTCTGCTCCCTTAATATATTCAACAGCGGGTAAACCGCAATTTCGAATGGCCTCGGCGAGTGCTTCGATGGCAGAGATGCGTGGAAAACTGCGGCGCCAAACGAGGGCAATGGTACGTTGAGGTACCGGCTCTTTAAATGGAATATAGTGCAGCAAGGGTTTTTGATCTGAGCCAGGTTTGGCACTGGCGGGGAGCACAGTGATACCAATACCCGTGGCGACCATATGACGGATGGTTTCTAATGATGAGCCTTCAAAAGTTTTTTGAATTCCTTCGCTGCTGGGCGAAAAATGTGAAAGCTCGGGACAAACATCTAATACCTGATCTCGGAAGCAATGCCCCGCCCCTAACAAAAGCATTGTCTCTGTTTTGAGCTCCTCGGGATCGACCAGCTCCTTGTTTGTCCAGGGATGATTATGGGGAACTGCCACGATGAAAGGCTCGTGATAAATCTCTTTGGTGACGAAGCCGCTCTCTGGCAAAGGTAGTGCCACAATCGCGCAGTCAATCTCACCCTGTCTGAGAAGCTCGAGCAATTTAACGGTATAGTTTTCTTGCAGCACCAAGGGCATTTGTGGGCTGAGTTGTATCTGAGCAGGGACTAACAAAGGCAATAAATAAGGCGCTACGGTGTAGATCACCCCCACTTTTAAGGGACCCGTGAGCGGGTCTTGACCTTGTAGGGCAATTTCTTTGAGTCTATCGCCCTCCTCGAGGATCCGTTGTGCCTGCTCGATGATGCGTAAGCCAATGGGCGTCACCCCAATTTCAGTGCCCCCACGTTCAAAGAGCACAACACCTAGCTCTTCTTCAAGTTTTTTTACTGCCACAGATAATGTTGGCTGGCTCACAAAGCAGGCCTCAGCAGCGCGTCCAAAGTGACGCTCTCGGGCAACTGCAACGATGTATCTAAGCTCGGTAAAAGTCATATAGGCGCCTGCGCGTGTAAAAATAAGCGTTGATGAGTTCCAAGGTGTTATTAATTTACCAAATTTTTAAGCCTACTTAGCTTTGCATCAGTTCTTCACGGCCGCTTAGCCAACGATCCAGATGTTTTTCAGCAATTTCTGGTGCCTCATTGAGCAGCCATTGGGCTGTTTCTTTGGCAGCGTTAAGTAGCGCCTGATCGTTGAGTTCCGCAAATCGCAAAAGTAATTGTCCGGATTGTTTCATGCCTAAAAACTCGCCCGGGCCACGGATGTCAAGGTCTCGTCGTGCAATCTCAAAGCCGTCTGTGGTCTCGTACATCGCACGCAGGCGTTCTCGTGCTGTCTCTGACAGAGGGCCTTGGTACAGCAAAATACAAAAAGATTGTGCGCTGCCACGCCCTACTCTGCCACGTAGCTGATGCAGCTGTGCCAAGCCGAAACGTTCGGCATGTTCAATCACCATAAGGCTGGCGTTGGGCACATCAACTCCGACCTCAATAACCGTCGTAGCGACTAAGACCTGAATATGACCAGTCCTAAAGGCGTCCATCAGTCGTTGTTTTTCTTCGCGCTCGATTCGGCCATGTAATAATCCAATGGTGCATTCCGGTAACTGCTCTTGTAGTCGCTCATAGGTTTCCTCGGCAGTTTTTAGTTGTAAAGCTTCGCTCTCTTCAATCAAAGGGCAAACCCAATAGACTTGGCGCCCTTGCGCAACCTCGCGATGGATGCCAGCAACGACCTGTGCCCGACGCTGTTCAGCGACGAGTTTTGTTTGCACGGGTTGACGCCCTGGAGGTAGCTCATCAATCACCGATAAATCCAAATCAGCATAATAGGTCATGGCTAAACTACGGGGGATGGGCGTGGCGCTAAGGGTGAGCTGATGAGGCCACAACTCATGACCTTGGGGGTCAGTCTGCAGCCCTTTCTTGCTTAACGCTAATCTTTGCTCAACACCAAAGCGGTGTTGTTCATCCAGCAGTACCAAAGCTAGATTTTTAAATTTCACCTGATCTTGTATGAGTGCCTGTGTACCAATCACAAATTGAGCCCTACCGTCAGCAAGTTGAGGCATAATTTCGCGTCGCTGCGCCGCTTTTTGGCTACCGACCAAAAATTGTACATTGACCCCTAATGGTGCCAACCAATGGTCAATTTTTTCATAATGCTGTTCTGCCAAGATCTCGGTGGGGGCCATTAAGGCCACCTGATAACCGTTACCTATTACATGGGCAGCGACCAGTGCAGCAACGATGGTTTTACCACTCCCAACATCCCCTTGCACCAGCCGATGCATTGGGTGCGTTTGATTGAGATCTACAATGATTTCCTCAACGACGCGTTGCTGCGCCGCAGTGAGCTCAAAAGGAAGTTGCGCCACGAGTTGCGTTTGCAATGCGCCCACTGTCAGGGGCATGGCAATTGCACCGAGGGCCAATCGACGCGCTCTCGCCTGCGCCAAAGCTAGCTGCTGTGCCAATAGCTCATCGAATTGCACTCGACGCCATGCAGGATGAGTTTTATCCAATAAAGCTTCAATAGAGACGTCTTTATCTGGATGGTGTAAAAAACGAATAGCCCGTTCAAATGGCCATAAAGAATATTTTTTTTGAATGGTCTCAGGCAAAGTATCACCAAGATCAACTCTTTTTAAGGCATCTAAAATAATCGTGTTAAGTTGTGCCTGGCTCAGCCCGGAGGTGGTGGGATACACTGGAGTGAGCGTATCTGCAAGCGGTCGGTTGGCAGAGCGAATATTAGGGTGCACCATTTCAAGGCCATAAAAGCCTTGTCGGACCTCCCCCTTGAGGCGCAAAGTCGCGCCCTTTTTTAATGCGTTAAGCTGACTAGGATAAAAATGCAACCATCTTAGGGTCAGGCTCCCGCTGTCATCTTGGAGCTTGGCCACGAGTTGTCGTCGCGGGCGGTACTGCACCGAGTGCCCAAGCACGGTGCCCTGGACAAGCACGCTGCGCCCGGGTTGTAGATCACGAATTGGGGTGATACGGGTTTCATCCTCATAGCGCAGTGGTATGTGCACTACGAAATCCATATCCTGATGCAAGCCGAGTTTTGCCAGGCGTGCTTCTATTTGAGGACTAGAGGTGCGCGTACGCGCCGCTTTTTTGGCAGCTGGGTTGGTTTTAGGTGCGATATTGCGAGAGTTTTTTTTCACCATTGCTTGAGATAGCAGAGCACAAGCGCCAATGTAAAGATATGGCGCTTGATAGCGGCGTGCAGTAATTAGGGAATTACTGCGATGGCCTCAACCTCAAATTGAGCCCCCTTGGGTAGGCTCGCAACGCCGATGGTGGACCGAGCTGGGAAAGGTTCGGGGACCAACTCAGCCATGATGGCGTTGACACTGGCAAACATACTGAGGTCTGTTAAAAACAAACTAAACTTAACCACATGCTCAAAATTGGCCCCCTCGGCCGCCAGAACTGCTTGTAGGTTTTCAAATGCCTGTCGTGCTTGTGCTTCAAAATTTTCAGAAACAAGCTCTCCGGTTTCCAAATCGAGTGGCAATTGGCCGGAAACATATAAAGTCCTGCCCTGCGGGGCTACTATCGCTTGGGAATACGGCCCAACCGCTGCGGGTGCTTTATCTGTAAACACAACTTTTTTTGTCATAAAGTCGCTCCAAATGAACATAAAAGTTTCGGGATGATTGGCCTATTGATGCCGCGTCATGCACCGCTGAATTAAGTGCTCTAGTGTAAGCCAAAACCATGGCCTGAGTATAATGCCTCGTGACGGCAAACGACATCATAAACCGAACCAACTGCGAATATTGCCCAGCAAGCGCTGTTTCTCGAGTGGCTGCGGAGCAGCATGAATATTGTCCTGCAGCTCTTCGAGCTCTTGGGTACGCGCACTCAAGAGCTCAGCCATTGATTCGGCCAACTCGGGGCGTTGTTCGATAATGCTGGCGAAACTATGCTTATCAAGCTCATAACAAACGAGGTTTTGTTCAGCGATAACGGTGGCCTGGCGCGGTTCGCCAGTCAATAGGCTCATTTCACCAATCACCTGCCCACTACCCAACACGGCAACGCAATGGTGAGTGTCTTGATATTGAACATGAATGGCAGCCCGACCACTGACCACAATAAACATACTGTCTCCTGCCGTGCCTTGTTCAATTAATGTCGCGCCGCGCACAAAGGAAACTGTTTTTAATTGTGTACACAGCGCACTCAGCTCCTTTTGATTTAGCGGAGACAAAAGTTTAATTTGCCGTAAAAAGTCGATCTTTTGCGCTTTCGTATGATGTTGGGTGGCAGACTGAGCCTCTTTTTTGTGCCGCATGGCGATGATGCTGAGATCCTTGTTAGGCGCAGATAAATACCACCCCTGACGTTGAAATAGCGCATAAAGATGTTGCCACATGATAGATCGTATGGCCCCTACCCGTCGTGGATCTGCGATCCAACAGCGCAGCGCATAGGTGAT
>JAJYTK010000020.1 GCA_021793095.1 Pseudomonadota bacterium | reverse complement strand
CCAGACGAATTGCGCGCACGTTTTACCACTAGTGACGTAATCCGTCTTGCCCTTTTAAGGAGCCCTTATGCAATACGTAGACATCAATACCTTTGATGGCAAAACCATGCGCGGCCTCTATACCCCAGCCCAAATAGAAAATGCGCGCAACGCCCCCGGCATTGTGCTGATCCAAGAGATTTTTGGCATCAACGACACCATGCAAGAGCTCTCGCGCATCTGGTCTGCCAAAGGCTTCAACGTCTTGTGCCCGGATCTATTCTTTCGCCAAGAGCCCAACCTAACCTTGGACCCCAGCAAACCCGAAGAATTTGAAAAAGGGGTGCAGCTCATGCAAGGCATGGATCTCGAGCATACCCTCAATGATCTGGAAAGCACACGTGCCCATTTGGCCACCCTCATCGGACATGAAAACATTGGGTCCATCGGCTACTGCTTGGGCGGCCGCCTTGTCATTCAACTGGGGGCCCAAGGACTCATCAAGGCAGCCATCAGCTACTATGGGGTCAATCTAGAAAAAGTGCTGCCGCAGGTACCCAATACTGCCGCCCCAGCCTTTTTACATATCGCTGCGCTGGACAAGTATGTGGCTGAGCCCAAGTGCACCCAAATCGTTGACAACGTCTCCAAACGTCCCGATTGGGGATACGCGATTTACGAAAACTGCGATCACGCCTTTGCTCGCCCCAATAGCCCGCACTACGTTGCTGAGGCTGCCCAACAGGCAGAACAACGCAGCGAGGAATTCCTGCGCAAACACCTTAAATAAGGCATACTTGGACCTTTCCACTCAGCTAAGGAACCATCCATGACCGAACAAGAAATGGGGGCAGGCACGCAGGTCCTCTTGCACGCGTCCACCCCTGAGGCGTTAAATCGCGCCCGCAACAATGCTGTCAACTTGGCCAAGCAGTGGCCCAACTCCGAGGTGGAAATCGTGGCCAATGCAGGGGCAGTACGCGCTGCCCTCGAACAAACGCACGCCACCGATGCCTGCCTGCGTTTATGTGAAAACACCCTGCAGCGCCTAGACCTACAGTGCCCGGAACACCTACAAACCGTGCCCGCCGCAGTCGTATGGATCGTCGAAAGGCAAAAGCAGGGGTGGCATTATCTGAGTGCCTAGTCATGTCCTCACCCCCTGCCCGATCTCGACGATCAAACTGCACGCGCTCCTTGCCGCCCCGCTGAGGGGCTCTCGTCTCACCCTCATGCTTAGCTTTGCTCTATGAACCCAACCATCTTAGTGACCGGCGGCACCGGTTTTATTGGCAGCCACACCACCGTCCTATTACAAGAAGCCGGATTTCAGGTGCTGATACTTGATAATCTGAGTAACAGCGATGCCCAGGTCACACAGGCCATCGCAACAATCACGGGCCAGTCCCCACAATTCATCGCTGGAGACATCCGCGATGAGGCCCTGTTAACCCGTATTTTTGCGGAAAACAACATCCAAGCAGTGGTGCACTTTGCTGGCCTCAAGGCGGTGGGCGAGTCCGTGGCCGAGCCTTTGCTGTACTACGACAATAATATTCATGGCACCAATACCCTGTTGCGCGCCATGAAAAAAGCCGCAGTCAAAACCCTGCTGTTTTCCTCCTCTGCCACGGTCTATGGCGAGCCCCAAGCGCTGCCCTTAACAGAGCGTCACCCCTTATCCAGCACCAACCCTTATGGGCATAGCAAACTGGTCATCGAGCAAATGCTCGGCTATGTATTTCAAAGTGACCCACAGTGGCGCATTTGTAATCTGCGCTATTTTAATCCTGTCGGGGCACATCCGAGTGGTCTCATCGGCGAGTCGCCACGCGGCATTCCCAACAACCTGATGCCCTACATCATGCAGGTTGCCGCCGGACAGCGCCCAAAGCTACAAGTATTTGGGGATGATTACCCCACCCCTGATGGGACCGGGGTGCGCGACTATATCCATGTGATGGACCTGGCTGCGGGCCACCTTGCCGCACTGCAACGCCTGCTAAACCCCACTGCTCAGACTTCGGTTCAGACACCGGGCGAACTTTTAAACGTCAATTTGGGCACTGGGCGCGGCTATTCTGTACTAGAAATGATCGCCGCGGCGGAAAAAGCCACTGGCCGCCCCATCCCCTACGACATCTGCCCACGGCGCCCCGGTGATGTCGCCAGCTGCTGGGCCAGCACAGACTACGCAACCCATGTTTTAAACTGGCGCGCCGAGCGCGGACTAGAACAAATGTGCGCGGATGCTTGGCGGTATACGCAAAAGCAGCAGGGCTAGCAGCACCGAAACAGAACACCCATCAACCACGCATCGAGATAAATTAGGAACACCATGGAAATCAAACGCACGCACGCGCATTTTTGCCTACAAGACAAAACAGGCACCCTCAGCATTCGCAACGCCACCCGCCTCAACCTACTGGACAGTGCAGTCATCAGCGACCTCATCGCGGTGCTCGATGAGATTCGCTCACTCGATCAGATGCACTCTTTGGTTTTCCGTGGAGAGGGGGATGACGCCTTTATCGCTGGGGCGCACATCAAGGAAATGTCAGGTCTCAACCCAGACACGGCACGCACCTTTATCCGCCAGCTCAAAACGCTGTGCGATGCGTTATATCATTTTCCGACCCCCATCATCGCCCGTATCCCAGGTTGGTGCTTGGGCGGGGGACTCGAGGTTGCACTGGCCTGTGATTTACGGATCATCGCTAACGAAGCTCATGTGGGCATGCCCGAGGTCAAGGTCGGTATCCCCTCGGTGATTCACGCAACCCTACTGCCACACTTTATCGGGACCAGCCGTGCTGATTGGATGTTGCTCACAGGTGAAAATATAGACGCCCCCACAGCCACCCAATGGGGCATGATGACCGAATGTGCCCCGCTGGCAGAAATAGATGCGCGCATCGCCACATTGACCGAGCAGTTTGCCGCCCTCGGCCCAAAAGTCCTGCGTCAACAAAAGGCGCTCAACCGACGCTGGCTAGAAATACCGCCGGCCCAGGCCATCGAAGAAAGTGTAGAGGCGTTTGGTGATGCCTTTACCACCGGCGAGCCCGAGCACTATATGAATCAGTTTTTAAATCAAAAAAAATAATCCCCTAGGCCCTATTGAGGGCCTGATTTTTATCCCTCACTAACTAGGGTTTTTGGCGATGTTTTAGCCCGCTAAATAGAGTAATCTGGTGGCTCTGGATTTGTTGATATCGATGCACATATGTTGCCCACGACTGATTCCCAGCAGCACCCCCTACACCTACGCCAGCAAATACGGGATGGCGTGTTGACCGGCCCCACCACGGGGCTGGCACCGGATTATGTGCAGGCCAATCTGATGATACTGCCCCAGGCGCTGGCTGACGAGTTTTTGCTCTTTTGTCAGCGCAATCCCAAGCCCTGCCCCCTCATTTATGTCAGTGAGCCTGGCCAAACATTACTAGAGGCTGTCGGCCAGGGCTTAGACATCCGTACGGATGTGCCCCGCTATCGTGTTTGGAGGCACGGTCAACTGCATGCCGAGGTCGATGATGTGACCCCCTATTGGCGTGACGATCTGGTGTCTTTTCTCATTGGCTGTTCTTTTTCTTTTGAGCATGCCTTGCTGGCCTATGGCTTGTCATTGCGCCAGATTGATGAGGGGGTCAATGTCCCCATGTACAAAACCAATATCCCTACCCAGCCTACCACTCGCCTGAGTGGGCCCATGGTGGTTTCCATGCGTCCTTTTGTCGCTGCTGATGCCATCCGTGCGATTCAGATTACCTCTCGATTTCCTGCTGTCCATGGCGCCCCAGTGCATTTGGGTGATCCAGCACTCATTGGCATCCAAGACCTCAATCAGCCCGATTACGGCAGTGCAGTGACGGTACATCCCGATGAAATTCCCGTTTTTTGGGCCTGCGGCGTGACCCCACAGGCTGTGATCGAAACAGTACAGCCCGCATTTAGCATCACCCATGCCCCCGGGCACATGCTCATCACCGATCTTTTAAACACACAACTCGCGACACTTTAATTAAAAAGGTGCTCAGTGACGGCTCAATAACCACTTATATTTTCTATTTGCCCATTACTGACACACACGACTAACCAAAAACCAAAGGAGTTCTTTTTATGCAATCCGTCCCATTTAAACGCCTCAGCTATGCGCTCTTGCTCGCAGCCGGGGTTGGCCTCACCGCAACTGCCGGGGCCCAAGAGTACCAAGCCCCAGAGGGTGAGTTACCAGAGACCAACATCACTGTGGTGGGCGGGCTCAGCAACCTCACCGCCTATCGCAATGTAGAGCGGCCGTTTTGGGCAGAGTCTGTCCCTGAGCTCACTGACGGCCAGGTGACTGTTGAAATACAGGGCTTTAATGACATGGGCCTCAAAGGGCCCGAGGTACTGCGCCTCATCGGTCAGGGGGTGGTGCCCTTTGGCTCTGCCACCATGTCCTATTTTGCCAGTGATAACCCAATTAACGAGGCGATTGACCTGGCCGGGCTCGCACCGACCATCGAGATTGCCAAAGAAATCACTGACGCATTTTTACCGGTTTACCAAGATTTCTACGAGGATAACAACATCAAAGTCCTGGGCTTTTCCACCTACCCGGCTCAGGTTTTATTCTGCAATGCAGAGGTCAACGAATTGGATGATCTCAAGGGTAAAAAAGTACGTACCAGCAGCCGCACCCAGGCAGAGTTTGTCGAGGCGCTGGGCGGCAGCAGTGTGACGATTCCCTTCCCCGAGGTGGTCCCAGCGCTGCAAAACAAAATTGTTGACTGTGCCATTACGGGCTCCATGTCTGGCTACTCCGCCAAATGGTATGAGGTCAGCACGCACCTCTACGCACTGCCCATCAACTGGAACCAGCAAATTCACGCAGTCAATATGGACTACTGGAATGATCTCGGCCCTGAGGTCCAAGAGTTCCTCGAAAACAATCTACCTCTGATGTACGAGCGCATTTGGGAGGATGCCGCAGCAGAAACCTTTGAGGGCTATGCCTGCAATACGGGCGGTGATGACTGTGACGAAGAGGTCAAGGGCAAGATGAAACTCGTCGAGCCGACCGAAGAGGACACAGAAAAACTGCTCAAACTGACAGAGGAAATCGTCCTGCCCAAATGGGCCGCACGCTGCTCTGATCAGTGCGTTGAAGACTTTAATAACACCATTGGTGAGGTCTTAAATGTGACCGCTGTTAAGGAATAATTCCTTTAATACTGCCAACGCGCAAGGCTTCCTTGCCGTTGGCTTTTCTCTACGCATCCTATGACCACTACCGGCAAACAAAACTTTTTAGATACGGCCCTGCACTGGGCACACTGCCTCTCTCGTTTTGCTATTTGGGCAGCCGGCGCGCTCACACTCATTAGCGCTCTCTATATCACTGTCAATGTGCTGTTTCGCAAACTCGCGGGGTTTTCGCTGGGGGGCTCTGATGAGCTTTCAGGCTATGCCTTTGCCATCAGCATTAGCTGGGCCTTGTCTTTTGCGACCTTAGAGCGTGCCAACATCCGTATTGACGCTTTGTATCAGGTCTTGCCCACACGCCTCTGCGCCATTTTAGATTGGGTCGCACTGGTGGCTTTGGCCGTGTTTATTGCTTATATCACCCGTTATGCTGCCGATGTCGCCCATACTTCATGGGTGCGCGGGTCCACCGCCAATACCACGCTGGGTACCCCGCTTTGGATACCCCAGCTGATCTGGCTGATCGGGCTCATTTGGTTTTGTATTGTGCTGGCCTTGATGCTTTTGCGCTCGACGTGGGCATTGGTCACGGGTGATTTGGCCACTATTTCCCAGATGGCCCGCATCCGTAGCACCCAAGAAGAGGCCGCCGATGAGGCCGAAGAGGGCCGCAAAATGGTCGAGGGGGCGTAAATGGTAACGACAAGCTTAGTATTATTGTTGGTCCTCATCGGGATCAGTATCCCCGTCGGCGCAGCGCTGGGGGTGTTGGGGTTAATACTTGAACCCCTCTATTCCTTTTTGCCCCTGACCAAAGCCATTGGCGAGGTCAGCTGGGGCACGAGCAACGAGTTTCTACTGGTTGCCATCCCCTTATTCATCATGTTGGGCGAGATTTTACTGCGCTCGGGCATTGCCGATCGCATGTACAACGCGATGAGCCTGTGGCTGTCTTGGCTGCCTGGGGGGCTGATGCATGCCAATATTGGTGCCAGCGCCCTGTTTGCAGCGACCTCAGGTTCCAGTGTGGCCACGGCCGCGACTGTGGGCACTGTCGCTTTGCCTCAAATCAAACGGCAAAATTACAATGAGCCCCTCTTTTTAGGGAGTTTAGCAGCAGGGGGGACCTTGGGTATTTTAATCCCGCCCTCTATCAACCTGATTATCTACGGCGTACTCACTGACACATCGGTCCCGCGTTTGTATCTCGCGGGCATCTTGCCCGGCATCGGCATTGCCCTGCTTTTCATGCTGATGATTGCCATCGCCTGCACCCTCAAACCTGCATGGGGCGGTAAACGCCAACGTAGCAATTGGCCCGAGCGCATGACAGCACTGGTCCACTTGCTGCCTCCACTGGCCATCTTTTTAGTGGTGGTGGGCTCTATCTATGCCGGGCTGGCCACCCCCACCGAGGCGGCGGCGCTAGGGGTTGTCGGGGCCCTCATTTTGGCGGCCTTTACCAAACGCTTGACCCTTTCCATGTTGCGCGAGGTGTTCGAAGGCACCATGAAAACAAGTGCGATGATTATGTTGATCATCATTGGGGCGGCCTTTTTGAATTTCATAATGTCAGCAATTGGTCTCACCACCGCATTGACCAGCAGCATCACCAATCTTGGCTACTCACCCACGACCATGCTCTTGGTATTGGTGGTGTTCTATTTGGTTTTGGGCTGCTTTATGGAAACCCTATCCATGATGGTCACCACCATTCCTATCATCGCCCCCGTCATGATTGCGCTTGGATTCGACCCCATTTGGTTGGGCATCGTCATCATTATCCTCATCGAGGCCGCTCTGATCACTCCCCCCGTGGGACTCAACCTTTTCGTGGTCCAGAGCTTGCGCGAAAGTGGCAGTATGAACGCCGTCATGCTCGGTAGTCTGCCCTTTGTATTGATGTTGCTCGCCATGATAGGCATGTTGATGCTGATTCCTGACCTGGCCCTGTGGCTACCGACTTTTTTTGATTAGGTGAACCTTCATGAAACTGTATTTTGATTTGTATGATCAGCAAAACTCAACGCAACGCATCGAGATTAATGCCACCCATGGCCTGATTGCGGGCTGGGCAGGCCGCGACCAAGCGGCCAATGAGGCCCACATCCAAGAGCTGGCCGAGTTGGGCGTGCCTCGGCCCAGCAGCATCCCGCTGTTTTACGAGGTGGGGTGTAACCACTTTGTTCAAGACAGCAGTATCCAAGTCGTTGGCCCACATAGCTCGGGCGAGGCCGAGGTGTTACTGATGCGCCACCAGGATGACTATTTGATTAGCCTGGCCTCGGATCACACCGATAGAAAACTCGAGGCGCATAGTGTGGCACTCTCTAAACAAGTCTGCCCTAAACCTGTGGCGCGGGATGCCTGGTACTTTAGCGACATTGAGGCCCACTGGGATGAGCTGATACTAAAATCATGGATCATCGAAGACGGGCAGCAGGTGCTCTATCAGGACGCCCCCTTGAGCAGTCTGCTCTTGCCCATGGACCTGGTGGAAAAAAGATTCCCAGGCGCCAAACTACCTGAAAGCACCCTCATGACCTGCGGCACCGTCCCGGCCATCGGGGGCATTCGTCCAGCGCCTACATTTATCATGCAGCTCTTTGATCCGGTGCTCAACCGCCACCTCGAGCATCAGTACCAAATGGAAATACTGCCCGAAATAGCCTAACCCAGCACCCTAGGCCCCGCCACCGGGCCCAGGGCTTGACTACACTGCAAGGCTGAATACATAGGCCGAGGCGCCGCCGCCCCAAAGGCTGCAGAGCGTATCGGGGTGACGGTAGGCAATCGGCTCAGTCGACCCTGCTCATAGGCAGCCTGCAGCAGTTGTCGCGCATAATACAATCGGGTGCAGGGGGCGCTGCTACAAAAATGATACAGCCCCCAGGGCAGCCCATGCACCGCCCGCCAGACCACCCGTGCCAGTTGCATGCTGTCTGTCGGGCTTCCGATCTGATCATCCACCATGAATAACCGCTGCCCTCGGCGGGCATTTTCTATTAATTGGCGCCCAAAATTTTGCCCATAAGGGCCATGCAACCAACTCACTCTAAAAATCCAATGCATGGGATGGTGGCGTTGCACCATATATTCACCCGCCAATTTGCTCTGTCCATACACATTGATCGGCCGAGGGATGTCCCCCACAACATAAGGGGATCTTTTTTGGCCATCGAACACATAATCCGTTGAAAAATGCAGCAATGGCACCTCAGCATCTGCACACGCACGGGCCACATGATAGACCCCATCCGCATTGACGGCATAAGCCAACTCAACCTCATTTTGAGCTGCATCGACCTGCGTTAACCCAGCCGCATTGAGCACCGCACGGATTGGCTGACGCGCAAATAACTGACCCAGCTGCGTCTGCACCAACAACCCCCGACGCAAATCTAAATCATGAGACCCCAAAGGGATCACATGGAGTGATTTGGGTGCGGTATGCCATAAGCACTGTCCTAAATGCCCGCTCGCCCCCAACAATAAAATAGACATTTGCCTTGACCTTTATTTGATGTTTGTGTGATCCCTTGATGCGCATAGAGTGTAAAAAAATACTTTACATGCCGTCAGATGCGCTTAACCAATCAACTTTTAAATATATTAGCTTATAACTTTTAGTTCACTCACCATGCTGAATAACAAGGGATTTTACCTATAGAAAGCCATATTTCCATACATATAGAATCTTATGTAGAAAATCACAGGTTAAATATTCCTTTACACACACGATCTCTGTTTAATAGAAAGAGCACACTGCATATGACACAACAAGAGACCTACACCAGCTACCCTTTTAATGAGTTTAAAGGCCCATTGCAGGCCACTCAAAACACCCTCCCTCGCCCTACTGGCACTGAGGTGCTAGTGCGTGTTGATTACTGCGGGGTGTGCCACAGTGATGTGCATATCCATGAGGGCTACTACGACCTGGGAGGGGGCAAAAAATTACAACTCGAAGAGCGTGGCATCCATTTACCAGTGACACTGGGTCACGAAATTGTAGGCCATGTGGTGGCGGCCGGCGATGAGGCTGGCGAGCTTCCCGATGGCACCGCCCTCATTTATCCCTGGATAGGTTGTGGCGAGTGTTCGGTTTGCCAACGGGGTGAGGAAAACCTCTGCACTCAGCCTGCCGCGTTGGGGGTTCATCAGCCGGGGGGATATGCGCAGTACGTGCTCGTCCCTCATCCTCGTTATATTTTCCCTATTGGTCAACTCAACGCAGCAAATGCTTCCCTGCTCGCTTGCTCGGGGCTGACCACTTTTTCAGCCATCAAAAAAATCGGCACGATCCACGACGACGAAGCCGTGGTCGTCGTCGGCTGCGGTGGCTTAGGTCTATTGGCCATCCGCATGCTCCATCTCAAGGGGGTTAAAAACATCATTGCCCTGGATCTTTCGGCTGACAAACGGGCCTTGGCACGCGATGTGGGTGCCCACCATACCTTTGACCCCACAGATGATCAGGCCCTCCAACAGATTCAAAATGCCGCTCAAAACAACTGCTTGGCGGTCTTGGATTTTGTGGGTGCCGAGAGCACCGTTGCACTGGGGGTACAGCTACCACGACGCGGCGGTAAGGTCATTTTGGTTGGGCTGCATGGCGGCGAATTGCGCGTGCCCATTCCGGTACTCATCACCCGTGCCATTTCAATCATTGGGTCTTATACAGGCAACTTGATCGAACAAAAAGAGCTCATCGATTTTGCCCAAC
>JAJYTK010000019.1 GCA_021793095.1 Pseudomonadota bacterium | reverse complement strand
TTTCTCTTCGGCCGTTGACGGCTCGAGTGGCGGCACCGCTGTGGGCCGTTGGTTTTCATCCACAGCCACCATCGTAAAAAAACAACTGTTCACATGCCGCACCACTCGTTTTTGGATGTCTTCGGCGATGACCTTGATCCCCACCTCCATGGATGAGGTTCCTGTATAGTTAACGCTGGCTAAAAAAGTCACTAACTCACCCACATGAATGGGCTGCCTAAACGTGACCTGATCAACACTCAGCGTCACCACATAGCTTTTGGCATAACGACTCGCACAGGCATAGGCCACCTGGTCTAATAATTTAAGTATGGTTCCCCCATGAACATTGCCGGAAAAATTAGCCGTATCCGGGGTCATCAGCACCGTCATGGTTAATTGGTTGTCAGGCACATTGAGCATTGTATTTCCTTGTTATTTGGTACTGTCTACATCAATTGTCTACATCAATGATTGAAAATCAGTCAATCAAACATATAAAGCGTATTTTCTTAGGTTGGCCACTAAATCATCGATGGCTTGTTGTGCCTCGGCCCGCCCTATCTCGGGATCATACGCACAGACGGCATCGATAATCTGAGTCCAATCGTGGCGCTGCTCCAACCCCGTGAGGATCAGACGTTGCACCGCATTAAACTGTGCGGTAGAGGACTGAAACCAAGCGCTAAAATCCCCAATCTCTAAACCCTGGTCTTGGCGCGCCATCATGAGCGGATAAACCCCAGGGATCAGCCCCTCGTACAAATCCTGCAGACAAAGCGGTAGATCCTCATAGCTGCGACTCAATTTCAAGGGCACCTGCACATATAAGCGCTGCAAACAATGACGCAGTGTGCGGTGATCGTATTCAGGATGTGCCTGAGCGGCGATGCGCAATAAATCACGCCCTGACACCGGACGAGGCCAGCATTCATGCAAATACTGCAGCCAAGTCTGATGGACGGGATCCGCCACCCGCAGCGTTTCTTGTTTTAAGCTGCGGTAAAAACAAACAATGGGCTGTTCATGCGCATCTGTGCTTTGTTGGTGCAATTCAAACCAACCCGCAAATAACAAATCCTCCAAGCGCGTTAAATCAGCCTGGGGCTGCTGTCGCTCAGCCAGTGCCTGATGCACCACCAAACTTTTACGAAATTGGCGACCCACCGCAAAGTCTAAATACTGCTGCCGCACCACCCCCTGATGCCCTTGAGCAAAGAGCTCAAAATGCTGGGCAAACTCATCCCCATAGCGCTGCGGATATTCATTACGTAGTTCTACATCCCCGACATGATAGAGGCGGTGACGTGACAAACGCTGCACAAAATCTTGTAAATAAATAGGTAAATTGTGCAGTTCTAAATACTCGTGGGCGATGTAATAATCATTTTCTGCCCCCTCAGGAATAGCCTGTGCCTGAGTGGCCAAAGCCTCGCCCAAGGGGTTTTCTGCCGCCAACCCATGCATAAAAAAAGGCAGGATCTCACGGGCCCGATCAACCTGAGTGGGGGTGCCGTACTGCTGGCAATGAAAAAGCATGGCCTCGCGAAACACCTCCTGTAGCTTCCACCCTGGGTAGGTATTAAAACTAATATAAGCCGCACCCTGTGGATGCAAATGCTGCTGGCACACCCTGAGCAGGGCCTGCTGCACCACCTCGGGCACCCAGCTCCACACTCCATGCGCAATAATATAATCAAACTGCCCCAGTGCTTTGGGCAAACGCGAAAAACAATGATTCAACAGGCGTATGTTGGTCAGCCCCGCCTGCTTGATCACGCGCTGACCCACCGCAATTTGCCGTGCTGAAATATCGACTCCGACCACCTCGGCGTCTGGGTACAGGCTTGCAATGGGAATGCAGTTGCCCCCAGCAGCACAGCCCAGCTCAAGGATGCGTGCCGTGGCCACCGGAGGGGTATCCACACCATACAAATGAGCAGCAGCACGCACATAACCCGGTGCGCTCCAAGGAAACACATTGGAAAAATAAGGCTGCCGATCATAAGACTCGGCCAAACCTGCCAAAAACTGACTTTCTAATTTTTGCATCGCCAATTGATCCAAGCTGCTTGACTCTGACTCAAATCCTTTCAAACTGCACGCCCTTTTTTCGCCCATGAGCAAAAAATGCCTCAGCCATGTGGGCACAACCCGGGACGGGGCTGGTCGCATTTTCCAGCACCACCACCTTAGCAGCATCGTCGGGTGCTATGGTATCAATAAAATGCACCAAAGTATTGCCCACACAATGCGAAGAGGCCTCACCCGCGAATTCAATGCGATCGAATTCATTCATATAACGGATGAGATCCTGGTTCATATCGGTCTCGGCATCAATCACCACCTCGGCCTTAAGTGCAGAGTAATGCTCGGTGTAGTCATTCATCCCCTTTTTCAAATAGCGCACCTGACGCCCGGTACGCTGCTCCCAATCGTGAAGGGCCTGTGCCAAAATATTAACCACCTGATGGCCCTTTGTACCCATCACACAGTGATCGGGCCAAATAATGAGCTCGTAATTGCCCTGCTTGGCTAACTGTTTTACATACCATAAACTATGCTCAGGATCGCGGCCCCGCCAACGCTCGGTGACCACATCCTCGACACTAATGACCGTAAAAGGATCAGGATGATTACCATCGGCGTCGGTCCACCATCGCGCATGGGCAATATGATCCACCGTATGTGAATCTAGAGTCACCAAAATTTGTTCTGGTGTCTCGCGCTCGAGGTAGCGCACCAATCGCTCCATATCTGCGTAGGCCTCATCAATTGCCAACGAGCCCTCGTGCTCGGGACTGCGCATAAAATCATTTTGTGGATCAATAATCACCAGTAAACGCTGCATTGCGTACCTCTCTTTGTCGTATCATGCAAATACACACCACCCCATTACCCGGCGTTCAAATATTCATCCCCGATGAACACACTGATGCCCGTGGTGGCCTCATCGAGCAATATCACCTACAACGTTACCAACAGGCGGGGATCACGCAGGCATTTGTACAGCTCAATCACTCGTACTCGAAACAAAACGTCTTGCGTGGTCTGCATCTCCAACGGCACAAACCACAGGGAAAACTCATTTTTGTCACCCAAGGATCCATTTTTGATGTGGTTGTGGATGTTAATCCTCGTTCAGCGACCTTTAAACAATACTTTAGCCTAGAGCTCAGTGCCCATAACCGCAAACAACTCTGGGTGCCCCCTGGCTATGCACATGGCTTTTTAGCACTGAGCCCTGAGGTACACTGCCATTATTTATGCACTGAGCTCTACGATCCGCACAATCAGGCCGGTATCCACTGGCGCGACCCTGAGCTCGCTATCGATTGGCCCACTCGGGCACCCATTGTCTCGGCACAAGACCAACATCTGCCGAGCCTCAGCGAATTTTTATTGCAACCCTTTCCATAGGACAGTCACCCACAATGTCAGTACATTTTTATGAACCCAAAAAAGGTCATGGACTGCCTCATGATCCCATGAATGCCATCGTCGGTCCGCGTGTCATCGGTTGGATAGGGACACGCAGTCAGCAGGGAGTGCTCAATCTGGCCCCTTATAGTTTTTTTAATCTATTCAATTATCGGCCACCTATCCTAGGTTTTTCCAGCATTGGCTATAAGGATAGTGTACGCAACGCCATAGAAACTGGCGAATTTAGCTGGAATCTGGCCACACAAACCTTGGCCACGGCCATGAATCAAAGCAGCACCACCCAATCTGTTGATGAATTTGAGTTTGCTG
Source organism: Pseudomonadota bacterium (assembly GCA_021793095.1). Classification (GTDB taxonomy): domain Bacteria; phylum Pseudomonadota; class Gammaproteobacteria; order Burkholderiales; family Burkholderiaceae_B; genus Paenalcaligenes. The sequence continues at coordinate 6,380 of JAJYTK010000019.1, read as the reverse complement.
GCCTCACCCCGGCCCCCAGCAAACTCATCCAAGCCCCCCGAGTCGCTGAAACCCCGGTGAGCTTTGAGTGCAAGGTCACCCAGCATTTACAATTAGAGGACCAATCGGGCACTGAAATACCGACTTGGTTTGTATTTGGCGAGGTGGTGGCGGTTTATATCGATCACAGCTGCCTGGACAATGGTATTTATCAAACCAGCCGCGCCCAACCCATCCTCAGAGCAGGCGGCCCTGGGGGCTATTTTTCTATCCACCCAGAGCACGCCTTTGAAATGCGGCGCCCCCAGGATTAAAGCATCCTGCGGCGCCACTCATCATGCTCGTGATGAGTCGACATACCGACTCTTAGATATGCGCCGCGATGGCCTTGCCCACCTCGGTGGTGCTGGCCTGCCCCGATAAATCCGGCGTGCGCGGCCCGCTGCTCAGGCATGATTCGATGGCCTGAATCATGTCATCATGTGCCTGTCGATACACCCCCTGGCTATCGCCCAAAAAATCCACCATCAGCGCAGCGGACCAAATCATGGCAATGGGGTTAGCAATATTTTGGCCAAAAATATCTGGGGCTGATCCGTGCACGGGCTCAAACAGCGAAGGCCACTGTCGGGTGGGGTTGAGGTTTGCCGAAGGAGCAACCCCAATTGTTCCGGTACAAGCAGGCCCTAAATCAGACAAAATATCTCCGAATAAATTAGTCGCCACCACCACATCGAAGAACTCTGGCTGCAAGACAAACCGTGCTGTCATGATATCGATGTGATGCTTATCCCAACGCACCTCGGGGTATTCTTTAGCAATGGTTTCAAGGCGCTCATCCCAATAAGGCATGGAAATGGCAATACCATTGGATTTAGTGGCTGCACTCAAATGGCGTGCCGAGCGCTTTTGCGCCACATCGAAAGCATAGTGCAGCACCCGATCGACCCCGGTACGCGTAAACACAGCCTCTTGAATCACCATCTCGCGATCAGTGCCCTCAAAAATGCGACCCCCTAAATTCGTATACTCGCCCTCTGTGTTTTCACGTACCACTACAAAATCAATATCCCCCGGCTTTTTATTGGCCAGTGGGCTGGGCACCCCAGGCAGCAAGCGCACCGGGCGTAGATTAATGTATTGATCAAAATCGCGGCGAAACTTTAACAAGGACTCCCACAAAGAGATATGATCGGGCACGACCTCGGGCCATCCAACAGCACCAAATAAAACGGCCTCAAAGCCCTCTAATTGCTGCTGCCAATCATCAGGCATCATCTGCCCATGCTTTTGGTAATAATCCGCACAAGCCCAATCAAAATGATGTAATTCCAATGCGATATCGTATTTGGCACACACCTTTTCCAAGACCCGCAACCCCTCAGGCATCACCTCTTGGCCAATACCATCACCTGCCATCACCGCAATTTTATGTGCCTGCATCATTATCCTCCGAAACTGGCCAGCCCAATGGCTGACAATTTTATTTAAAACAGCTACTCTGCCCCAAACATTGGGCAGAACCTCTGCCAACAGCTAAAATAAACGAAATTTTAACCTACTTGCATCATTCATCAGTGGAGGGAGTCCACCTTGGCACATTCTATAGCACCTTTAGAAACGCTCGCAGAGTGGCAAAGCTTTTGTCAGCAGGCCAAACTAGCCGAGGTTAACCCCAAGCGTTTACGGCTATTCCCAGCAGCAAGTCTCACCATCGATCTGAGTGGACAGCGCTACAGCACGGCCCTACAAGATGCAGCCAACCAACTGCTGCAGGCACGCAACCTACACCAATGGCAGCAGCAACTTTTGGGGGGCGAGCCCGTCAACACCACTGAAAACCGCGCCGCCTGGCATACAATGCTGCGCGCCCCCGCCCCCATCGCCGAGGTGGTCAAAGAGCGTGAACGTATGAATGCCTTTATTCGCCATGCAGATGCCACTCGTCGCTGGCGCCATATTGTGCATATCGGTATCGGCGGCAGCGACTGGGGGGTGCGATTGACGGTCAATGCCTTTGGTTATACCAAGTTATGGCGCAACGTCCGTTTTGTTGCCAACATCGATGGCCACGCCATCGCCAGTGGTACAGCCGACCTTAATCCGCACGACACCCTGATTGTGATTGCCTCTAAATCATTCTCAACCGCCGAAACCCTGCTCAACGCCCAACGTGCCATCGAATGGCTCCAGTCCGCTGGGGTTTCTGATCCCTACAGCCAGATTGTGGCCATCACGGCCAACACCGAGGCTGCACAGGCCTTTGGCGTGCCCAATACACAAATATTTAAGCTCTGGGATTGGGTCGGTGGGCGTTTTTCTGTTTGGTCGGCCGTTAGCCTCACCACCGCCTTGGCGGTCAACAGTGATGTCATCGCCGGCATGCATGCCGGCGCCGCCGCGATGGACCAACACTTTGAAGAAGCCCCGTGGGAAAATAATGCCCCAATACAAATGGCCTTAGCGGGGTTGATTAACCGCAGTATTTTTGGATATGGATCATTAAATATTGCCCCCTACGATGCGCGTCTGAGTGATTTGGTCCCCTATTTGCAGCAGCTAGAAATGGAATCCCTGGGCAAATCGGTAGACCTAGAGGGCAACCCCGTCACTGTCCCCACCGGGCCCGCTGTTTGGGGCATGCCGGGCACCGACGCACAACACACTTTTTTTCAATGGCTCCATCAGGGCAGTGATGGTGCCCCAGTAGATTTTATAGTGTGCCAAGGAGCCGATCACGACTGGCTGGAGCACCACCAATGCTTGTTGGCCAATTGCCTGGCTCAACGTGAGGCAATGTTGGTTGGAAAAAACTACGAGCAAGCCCTCAATGAATGCTTGCGCCAAGGCCACGACCCCGACACCGCGGCCTGGCTCGCAAAACATCGGGTACACCAAGGCGGACGCCCCAATACACTCATTGTCCTGCCTCGCCTCTCGCCCTATACCTTGGGTGCCTTGTTGGCCCTCTACGAGCACAAAATCGCGGTCCAAGCCCGTATTTGGGGCATTAACCCCTTTGATCAATGGGGCGTGGAATACGGTAAAAATCTGGCCACGGGCATCATTAACGAATTTAAAAATCCCGCCCAAGACTCTCACCAACGCCACACCCCAGATGCATCGACCCAGCATTGGATCGAGACCTTTAAACGGGTAGGCAAAGGCGCTTAGTACCTGAGCGGGCAACGCGGTAAACGTCTGCAGTAGGCAATCAGGCTTGCTTGGGGTTCCCAAGTGCTTGGTCGGCTAATTCAATCCAATGCAGCACCGGTACCTCACTGGCCTCGGCCAAATGTGTTTGGCAACCGATATTAGCAGTGGCGACATAGCGGGGCCCGTCCTGCAATAAATTGTCGAGCTTGTTGGCGCGCAGCTGCTTGGACAGCTGGGGCTGGAAAATAGAATACGTCCCAGCCGACCCACAGCACAGATGAGCATCCTTGGGGATTTGCGGGGTGTAGCCAAAACGCTCCATCAATTGGGCGATGGATACCTTATCGCGCAGGGCGTGCTGAAATGTGCAAGGCTCTTGGATGGCAACCGCAGTTTGTTGATCGCGAGGCTCAAAATCGCTGCCCAGACGCTCGAGCTCTTGGGCCACAATCACGCTGATATCCTTGCTCAGCTCGGCCACACGCTGCGCCTTGGCAGAGTAGGCGGGATCATCCTCGAGCAACATGCCGTAGTCTTGTACCTCAGCCCCACAGCCGCTGGCAGTCATCACCACCGCCTCAACCGCACCACTATCAATAAACGGCCACCATGCATCAATATTGCGGCGTGCCTGTTCTTGGGCCCCCGCTTTGTCATCGTTGTGATGACGTACTGCACCACAGCAGCCCGCATTATCCACACGCACCAACTGAATGCCAAAATGATCGAGCACACGTGCAGTCGCCGCATTAATTTCGGGCGAAAGTGCGGGTTGCACGCAGCCTTCTAAAACCAACATCTGGCGTTCGCGTTTGGCAGTGGGCCATTGCAAAGCAGCAGAATCCTGCGGGGTGCGCGGTGGCAATTTTTCCTTGAGGACCTTGGGCAATACAGGCTTGACGCGCTGGCCGATATTTAGCGCACGTTGAAAACGCTTGGGCTCGGACACCACCTCGCGTACGGCCCAACGCCAAAGCTGCTCGGGGCGCGAACGCTCGACCTTGCGATCGACCACGGCCTTGCCCAAATCTAGCAATTGGCTGTACTGCACCCCAGACGGACACGTCGTTTCACAGGCCCGACAGGTCAGGCAACGATCCAAATGCTCTTGCGTCACTCGGGTGGGCTTGCCCCCCTCGAATACCTCTTTCATGAGGTAAATACGTCCACGCGGACCATCCAGCTCATCACCTAGCAACTGATAGGTGGGACAAGTGGCATTACAAAACCCGCAATGCACGCACTTTGAGATGAGATCTTTCGCCTTTTCACCCTCTTCGGTGTTCAAAAATTCTGGCGACAATGAAGTATGCATTAAAGCTCCCCTGGGTAAATTTTGCCTGGGTTAAAAATACCCGCTGGATCAAATTTTTCTTTCAAACGCTGCTGTATGCCAAGGATAACGGGATCCAAAGGATGAAATACAGCGAGATCAGTACCATTTTGACGAAATACCGTGGCGGTCCCACCCGCGGCCTCAACCTGGGCGCGCAATGTCTCGGCAGGTAAATCACTAAAACACCAACGCAGGGCACCCCCCCACTCTATTAATTGGGGATGGTCCTCGAGCATAGGCGCTGCCGTACTTGGGACAGACAAACGCCACAAAGGCTGGTCAGACGCAGCGCCCTCGTTTTGAAACCAGTCGTGCTCCTGCTCGCGTACTGCGTGCCAAAGCGCCTGGGCCTGGTCCTCATCCAGAGGGGTGCCTTGGATGGTCTCTTGGGCCACCTCAAGCGCACTCGGCGCCCCCGATAGACGAATAAACAGCTGATCGTCATGCCATAAAGAGGCAGAAATAGGGATGGGCTGGCCACACCAGGTGTTTAATTTATGCAGCGCCTCTTTTTGTGGTAAATCGAGTTGTACCGTGAGCTCTTTGACGGGCTTAGGCAATACTTTAATTGAAAGCTCGGTCATGATGCCCAAAGTCCCCAAACTGCCTGCCAGTAAGCGCGAGACATCATAACCCGCAACGTTTTTCATCACCTGACCACCAAAGGTCATATGACGGCCGCGGCCATCGATGAGTTGCACCCCCAAGACAAAATCACGCACCCCGCCGGCCTGAGCGCGACGTGGCCCGGCCAAACCGCTGGCCACACAGCCTGCGATGGTCGCATCTGGGCCAAACATCGGCGGTTCGAAAGGCAAAAACTGCCCCTTGCTGGCTAATAGCTCTTGGAGCTCGGCAATGGTTGTCCCCCCTTTAACGGTAATGACCAGCTCAGAAGGTTCGTAATCAATCACCCCCTGATGCTCGGTCAATACCATCTCTTGCCCCTCTGTGGGGTGTCCATAAAAATGCTTGCTACCTGAGCCGACCAAACGCAGTGGGGTATTGTCTGCGTGAGCGGCGCGTACCTGATCGACCCACTTTTGCACAATGGGATCCATATGTTCGTTATTCATTACAGTCATTGAAAAATACTCACCTGGTCTTAAAAGCGCGGCAAATGTGGGAATGGGATCTGCCCGCCGTGGACGTGCATCATGCCAAACTCGGCACAGCGGTTGAGCGTAGGAATGGCTTTGCCCGGATTCAGCAAGGCATTTTTATCAAATGCGTGCTTGATAGAAAAGAATAAATCGCGTTCTTGTTCATCAAATTGCACGCACATTTGGTTAATCTTTTCGACCCCCACCCCGTGCTCCCCGGTGATTGTTCCACCCAGAGCGACAGACAGCTCGAGAATCTCTCCACCAAACTGTTGGGCCTTGAGGCGCTCTTCTTCGATACTGCTGTCATACAGTACCAAGGGGTGCAGGTTGCCATCGCCGGCATGAAACACGTTTAAGCAACGCAAACCGTATTTGTCTTCCATTTTGGTAATGGCGGTAAGCATCTCGCCCAAACGCTTGCGCGGAATCGTCCCATCCATACACAGATAATCAGGAGAAATCCGGCCAGCTGCTGGAAACGCTGCCTTGCGGCCAGCCCAAAAGAGCTCACGCTCTTCGTCTGATTGAGAGACCTTGATTTCGGTGGCGCCAAACTCATTGAGCACAGCCTCAATGCGCGCGATCTCCTCAGCCACCTCTTCGTGCGTACCATCTGACTCGCAAATAAGCATGGCCTTGGCATCCAATGGATACCCTGCCCGCACGAACTCTTCGGCAGCAATGGTCGCGGGCTGGTCCATCATCTCGAGACCCGCAGGGATAATCCCGGCAGCGATGATCCCGGCCACCGCATCCGCGGCCTTTTCTACGGCATCAAAACTGGCCAACACGCATTGTGCAAA